>PNOB01000258.1 GCA_013824585.1 Desulfobacterium sp.
GGAAGCCAAACAGAATGCGGATGAAAAACATGCGTTAGTTCTTAAAAAGAGTATAGAAGAATTGGTGCCATATTATCCTGAACAAAAGGATTGAGATAGGGCTGATAAAAGGAAGTAGATGGAAAAAAAATTTAACGAATCATACCGGAGAATGAAAAATGAGCCCATTGCATCGCTTATTTGGAAAAAAAGAAAAATCTTTGAATAATACCTGTTACTCTGAAAGTGAATTCCGGAAAAAATTAAAAATTGAACGGAGCCGCACACATCGGAACTCACATGAATTTTCGCTTATTGTGTTAAGACTGAAACCATTGCAGCTTAATGATAAGACAAAAGAGAAGATGATTCAAAATATCCATAGCCGTATCCGAGATATCGATCATATCGGGTGGTATGATAAAAACAATATCGGAATTATTCTGCCGTATACTTCCACTGCGGGGGTCGAGGGTTTTGTAAGGAGTATCCTTCAATCCATTACGGATTTAAAACAGGATATAAAATATCTCTCATATAAATATCCTCCGGATAAGAAATCAATTACAGAAAACGCAGTGGAAAATATTTTTCAAAATACGTAAAAGTACTTTTTGAATGTCAATATGATTATGCAATGGACCTGAATCGGACTTTTGAAATCACAGGATATCACACACCTGTAATCAGTCGCAGGTGGGATGGCACCTCCTGGATCTGAAAATTCCTGAATTTTTTTTTCCATGCTTTTTTACCCAAATCATCATACACCAACATGGTTTGGGTTAGCATAATCCGGTATTTGCCTGACATCATTTCTTCCGGCAAGAGGGGGTCGGTATTCAGGCAATATACAGCCTCACTCCCCAGAAGATAAGATTCGACTATGGCATTTTCGACAGGCATTTTATGGAGCCGATTGGCACTTGCCTGTAATTTTTGATGGATTACCTGAAGGGATCGGGTTAATTCCTGGATGGGCCATAAGAAGGTTTTCCATTGCAGGATTCGTTTTTCCCGGAAGTCTTTGGATAGAAAAATTTCATACCCCGAAGCATTTCCCAGTAATTGCAGGATTTCATCAATATTGGACAGCCTCAGTTTCAGATTATTCGGGCGTATCCAGAAACCGGGCATCCCTTCCTGAAAACCCAAAAACTGTAAGCCTTTTACCCCCTTCCGGAGAAGACGTGAAGCCTTTTGTTTTGGCATCAGGCATGAAATCCAGGTACCATCCCACGGGATGATCCGTGCTTCACCAAGTCGCCAACCGTCAATGAATTTTCGGATAAGATCTTTTGTTTCGCTCAATCGGTACAGACCGCGTTCGTCACTTTCAATTGTGCCTTCACGAATCAGCCTCGTTATGGTTACACGGATCGTGTTCCCTGTAAAGCCGAATAACTCTCCACATTCCACCAGGGTTTTGATCGGTATTGCCTGTTTGTTTGAAACCTGCAACATACTTAGAATGAAATTTTTGGGGGTAATTTTGTGGCTTGGCATCGATGTTACAATCTCCTTGACTTGAAGTTGTTTCTGCAATATTACAAAAAAAATGATTCGTAAATAAAAATGTAATATAAAATTCACATTTCAGGATATGAATCATTCCATATTGAAAGAAACAGGAAAGGCATTATGGATTCAATAAAAGCCAACTTGCTGAAACTCCGGGAAACCCGGAAGAAGATCTTGGGGTGTCTTCCCCTTTATCCGCCCATGGAAATTTTTCATGCAATGGATCTTATCCCGGTTACCTTGTGGGGGCTGAGAGATATGATCCGGACCCTGGATGAAAGCGATCGGCATATTCAGAACTATTCCTGTTCTGTGGCCCGGAGAGCGGCAGAATTCATTCTTTCCGAAAGCGGGATGATGCTTGACGGAATTTTTGCCTATAATGCCTGTGATACACTGCGGAATCTTCCTGAAATTCTGTCCAATGGATTGCAGGATGCCGGTCGCCCGCTGCCCATGTTTCAAATCCATGTTCCCATGGTTCCCTCTGGGCAGACCGATGCGAAAGATTATCTTTGCAATGAGATTTTATCATTGATCCGGCTGCTGGAAAAAACATTTCATATTCCATTTTCTTCAGATCGTTTTCAGGATAGTGTGGAGAAGTATAACGAGGTCAGAAATCTGTATCGCAGGATGGAAAAGCAGGTGGCTTCTGGGAAAATGACCTTTCAGGATTTTATGATTGCGTTTCATAGCAGCGGTTTTCTTCCGGTTGAGGATCAGATCCGATTTTTGTCAGGGGAACTGGATCGCTGTTGTAATAAGGAATCGAAACCCGGAAACCATCCGATCATGATCAGTGGAATTCTGCCTCCTCCTCTTCCGGTGATTCAGGCAATCGAGAAGGCTGGTTTGAGAATTGTCTGCAATGACATTGCATCCCTTGGCCGGTACTATGGGTATTCTCCGGGTCTGAATGCATCTGTCGAACAGTACTTTGTCGATTTTTATGAAAATCACATACCTTGTCCGACACTGCTGTACTCTGCGGATAATCGTATGGAGTATATGATTTCAGTGCTGCAAAAGACATCTGCGGAAGGAGTGATATTTGTCGGGGAGAAATTTTGTGAGTATGAATATTTTGAGTTTCCCTATCTGGAAAAGAGACTGAAAGACAAAGGAGTCCCGTCTGTATTGATTGAAATTGCTGTGGATGATGAAGATAATATCGCATCATTGAAAAACCGCATTGATGCATTTGCGGAAGTAATCGGGCAGCATGAAGGGAGGCCATAATGGAAACCGCAAAGATCGGAGCAGGGAAGCATCTGACCCAGGTAATTACCAAGGCATATATGGATCTCCATGAAAGGGCTGCAAATGGCGCTTTTGTGGTATGGATTGCCATCAATGTTCCTGCGGAAATTTTTTTAGGATTTGAAAATGTCGTCTATGGCGTCCCGGAAAGCCATGCAGCAATGAATGCGGCAAAAGGTGTTGGCGTTACCCAGTGCGCCAAGGCAGAACAGCTTGGATATTCCATGGATCTTTGTTCCTATGCAAGGATCGATATCGGGTGTGTTTCAGACCATGGAAAGGATTCACCCAGTTTCGGCCTTCCAAAGCCGGATCTGATTGTATCCAACAACAACAACTGTTCCTTGCTGACCAAGTGGTTTGATGTTCATCACCGGCAGATGGGTGTTCCTCATTTTCTGATCGATGTTCCGTTCTGTTATCAGCCTCAGAAAGAAAAAGATCGTGAATATATTGTCCGTCAATTCCGGGACCTGATCCGGGTCATTGAACAGATGTCCGGACAGAAATTCAATATGGATCGGTTCTGCCAGGCAGTGGATCATTCCATTCAAGGGGTTGCCCACTGGAAAAAATTTCTGGAATTTGCCGATCGTAAGCCATCGGGTATCACTGCCTTTGACTCCTTTGTCCATATGGCCCCGTTTCTGATTCAAAGAGGGGTTCCGGCATTTGAGGAGCATTACAGGCTTCTTGTTGAGGAGACAGAACAGCGGGTAGCGAATTGCGTTTTTCCGGTTCCAGAGGAAAAGTACCGGCTGTTCTGGGACAACATCGCACCATGGCATCAGCTTCGGAAAATGTCTTCACGCCTGGCAGACCTGAATGCAAACATCGTAGGTGCCACGTATACTTCCTGTATCGGTACAAAGGAAGGCAGCTTTGATCTGTACCCATTTGACAATACAGATCCCATGCATTTCCTGGCCAGGACACAGAATTCCTATATCTGTCCCCATGGCCTGGAACTCAGAAAACAGGCGATGGCAGGCGTTATTCGAAAATTGAAGATTGACGGCATCATTTTTGCCAGCAATCGAAGCTGTAAACCATATTCTATCACCCAGATGGATCAGCAGCAGTATTTTTTCAATCAGGAGGGTATCCCGACCGTGATGATCGAGGTGGATCATGCGGATGCTCGGAAATACAGTGAAGAAAACAGCTTTCTCCGCATCGAAGCGCTTCTGGAGGCGATTGATGCCAAAAGGGCGGCATGAGGCCTATCCCTGGTGAGCCTTTTTGACAAAATAGAAAATTATGTTTGACAAAAAAACAGATCTGCAATAAATAGAGAACAAACGTTTATTCTTATTTAATGGGAAACAGAATCCGTGGTCAGAAAAGGAAAAAGCTACGATACCAAAAAAATTATCACCCAGGTGAAAAACACAGACCTGGTTGAGCAAAAACATCATCAGATCGTACAAGCGGCCTGTAAGCTGTTTTCAGAAAAAGGATATCACAAAACAAGTCTTCGGGACATTTCACGGGAATCCGGTATAAATCTTTCGTATATTTATAAATATATTTCCAAAAAAGATGATATCCTGTATCTTTTTTATCAGTATATTTCAAAAAAACTTACTAGTTTTTCTGATAAATCAGATGATCCGGAATTTGAAAATCCGGTGGAGGAATTAAAGTCTTTTATCCGAGGGGTGTTCGAAGGCATCCGGAGTATCAAGGGGGAAGCCCTTACCATGTATACGGAATGCAGGCATCTGGAAAAAGACTCCCTGCGGATTGTCCTGGCAGAAGAAAGCAAGACGGTTCAACTTATTGAAGTCCTGATCCGGCGGGGTATTGACCAGGGATATTTCCATGTACAAGACTCGTTTATGGCAGCGAATATTATCTCCTACATGATACCGTTTTACCCACTTCGCGGCTGGAATTTCAGGGATCAATATTCCTTTGAGCAAATTGTGGAATTGACCACAGATTTTATTTTGAACAGCCTGAATGTGAAAGAAGAACATAAATAAAGAAGGATATATTTTTTAATGACAATCAGAAGAGTTGCAAGAAAGATGTCAACAGCAATCAAGATGGTTAAGAAAAACAGACCCCAACAAAGGAGAACAATTTCATGCGTAAAGTAAACGTGATCGGTGTGGGAATGACAAAATTCACCACCCCCAAAGCCATGATCCCCTACACAACCATGGGTAGTGAAGCAGCAAGGGATGCCATTAAAGATGCCGGAATCCAATACAGTGAAATCGAACAGGCATACACAGGTTGGGTATATGCGGATAGTTGCGCCGGAGAAAAAGTTTTATACAATATCGGTATGACAGGGATACCGATATTCAATGTTAACAACAACTGCTCAACCGGATCCAATGCACTGTATCTCGCCAGACAGGCGGTTGCCAGCGGCGTGGTCGAATGTGCACTTGCTCTGGGATTTGAGCAGATGACGCCTGGCGCTCTTGGAGCTACATTTTCAGACCGTCCGAACCCCATGGAAACGTTTTTCGTAAAGCTTTTTGAGTTTCAGCAGCCCAAAGAAAACGCACCGCCCGCAGCCATGTTGTTCGGAGGAGCCGGTGTGGAATATATGGAAAAATACGGAACCAAACCGGAAACATTTGGAAAAATTTCTGTTAAGGCCAGAAAACATGCGGAACACAATGAGCGGGCCGTGTTTCGAAATCTTTTGACACTTGAAGAGGTTATGGCATCTCCCCATCAGTTCGGTCCACTTACCCGGTTTCAGTGCTGCCCGCCAACCTGTGGTGCTGCTGCCGCAGTTGTCTGTTCTGATGATTTTGCCAAAAAACATAACATCGTTAATCCGGTGTATTTAGCAGGTCAATCCATGATAACGGATTTTTCAAGCTCTTTTGAGGACAAGAGTGCCATGAAAATCGTTGGGTATGACATGACTGCCGCAGCGGCAAAAGCTGTTTATGAACAAACCGGAATCGGTCCGGAAGAGGTTGATGTGGTTGAGCTTCATGATTGTTTTACCGCAAACGAGTTGATCACGTATGAAGGACTTGGACTGACACCCGAAGGAACCGCAGAACAATTTATCAATAACGGGGATAACACCTATGGCGGAAAAGTAGTGACCAACCCGTCAGGGGGGCTTCTTTCCAAGGGACATCCCCTGGGGGCTACAGGGTTGGCCCAATGTGCCGAACTGGTCTGGCAGTTGCGAGGGAAATGCGGAGCCCGGCAGGTGGAAGGCGCCAAGATTGCCCTTCAACACAATATCGGGCTGGGCGGAGCAGCGGTTGTCGCCATGTATCGAAAAAATTAAAACATCAGAGCTAATTTCAAAACTATTAAAAAGCGTCACACCGGCGAAAGTCAGTGCCCAGAAAAGAGCCGAAAATACTGGATAGCGCTACGGTTGCGCCTGACGGCTTGAAAAACAGCACTGCGTGTCTAGTTTTCGCCG
>PNOB01000259.1 GCA_013824585.1 Desulfobacterium sp.
GCTATATTTCCAAACCAACTGATTTTTTATTTATTTTTTTAAAGCATAATGGGGAGTATGGAGTGTAATAGCATCAAGTTGGTAGAATATATACCATATATTGTATTTGATTTCAGTATTAACCCCTTTGGATTGTGTTTTTTTTCTTTACAAGTTGCATGGCTTCTGGTATGAAATCAATAAAAAAATATGAAAAACAGGATGCGATTTCATTCTGAAACAAGTCAATAAAATTAATTGGTTAGTCCTTATGCTCAGGTATTGATATTCATAAAAACATTATAGCAAGGGGTTGTTTGAAGTGAAACTAAAAAAACTTGAAATTACAGGATTCAAATCTTTTTTTGATCGATCGAGCATAGATTTTCCCAAAGGGATATCCGCTGTCGTCGGGCCCAACGGATGCGGAAAAAGCAATATCATGGATGCGCTGAAATGGGTGATGGGCGAACAGAGTGTTAAGCAGCTCAGGGGAAAAGCCATGGAGGATATTATTTTTTCCGGAGCACGGGGCAAGGCTCCATTGAATATGGCTGAAGTGACATTGACCCTGGTGAATGACAATGGCTCCGTACCGGAGGAACTGAAAGATTTTTCGGAAATCATGATTACCCGTCGGCAATACCGTTCCGGTGAGAGGGTCTATTTATTAAACAAACAACCATGCCGGTTAAAAGACATCCATAATATTTTCTGGGGAAGCGGAATGGGAGCGAGGTCCTATGCGGTTATCCAGCAGGGTAATATCGGTGCAATAACTGATGCAGGTCCGGATGAAAGGCGGGAGTTTATCGATGAGGCCGCTGGTGTGACCCGATATAAGAATCGCAAGAATGAAGCACTTCGAAAGGTGAGTGCCACTCATCAGAATCTGCTGCGTGTAAAAGATATTATCTCCGAAGTAAGCCGCCAGATGAACGGTCTTAAGCTGCAGGCCAAAAAAGCGGAACAGTATAAAGAGATTCAGACACAGATGCAGGAGTTGGAGGTTCTCATCGCCATCTATTATTTTGATGATTACGCTGCCCAGATTCAGGAAACGGATCTTGTCATTCAGGGTCTGAAAGACAAGGATATTGCCCATGGTTCCCAACTGAACCGGCTGGATGCAGAAATTGAGAAAATCAAACTTGAACGGATGCAGAAGGATCAAGTGATTGCGGGTCAGAAAGCGCAGAAATTCGAGGTTCAACGGAAAACCGATAAAATTGAAAACGACCTTGTTCATTTAAAGACGAACCTTGAGGTTGTTACCAATGAGATACGGTCTCTGGAAACAGCCCGGGTTGATCTTGAAAATAAGAATCAGCAGATCGGGGTTGAGGTGATTCAGGTTCAGGATGAAATCAGGAACCTGAACGGTAAAATAGAAGAAGACAAGAGAGTTCTGGCAGGCGAGAATCATTCTGTAGGTGCCATTCAGGAAGAGCTTGCATCCATGAACCAGTATCTGGAAAAAGAGAAAAAACGTCTGATGGGACTGGTTGCGGATGAGGCCCGGTATAAAAATATCTATCAGAATGCTTCGAATAGCAAAGAGAACCTGAAAAGGCGGTTGAAGCGGATTGACGAAGAAGAGCTGAAGGCCTCTCAGGTTGTTACAGAGATTGAGAGAAAAGAAAAGTCTGCTGCCGAAGAACTCGCGGCATTCCGGACAGAGATACAGGAGATTTCTGGTCGCATCCAGGAACTCAAAGTACAGCTTGCAGAAAAAAGTCAAGCGCTGGGAAGTCAGGTTAAAAAAGTGCAGACCCTTGAGTTTGATCACAGCAAGATAAAATCCAGGCATGCTGCCCTGGTTAAGATGGATAAGAATTTTGAGTGGTACCGGGATGGTGTTCGGGCGATTATGAAGAGGGAGACAAATGGGGTGATCGGTCTGGCAGCCGATATCATTTCCCCGAAATCCGGTTATGAAACTGCCGTGGAAGCTGTTCTCGGCGAATCCCTTCAGTATATCCTTGTGGAAGACCAGCAGGCAGGAATTCAGTCCATTGATTATCTTCAGGAAAGCAGTGCCGGGAGAGGTGGTTTTATTCCTGTTTCTGCGATGAAGAATTTGAATGGGAATTCCGGACATGAATCTGAAAAAAACAATTTCCTGTTGCAATATGTTGAAGTGAAAGAAGGGTATGAAGATATCGCCCGGATGCTGCTTGGGAATATCACAGTTGTGGACAATTTTGCAGAAGCGGTAACAGTCTGGAACAACAGCAATGGCTCCGGCCCCAAGACCATTGTCAGCAAAAATGGAGACATGATTTCCTGTCAGGGGATCATGGTCGGCGGCAGTCAGGATAAGCTTTCGGGGATTCTGGCGAAAAAACAGGAGATCAAGAATCTTGAAAAAGAGTTGGCAGTGTTTGTTGAGGCAATTGAAAAAGCCCACATTGAACAGCAGCAACTGGAATCCGCTGTCCGGTTGTTTGAGACCGATCTGCAGAAGCGGATTGAGGAAAAAAACATCACTGTCCGGAATGAAACAGAAGCAGAGAAATTGTTGTTCAAAGCAACAGAAGAATTGAGGCATGCAAAACGTCATCTTGAGATTGTCCGGCTCGAACAGGAACAGCTTCTGGGAGAAGAAAGTGACATTGATGATGAAATGAAAAACTACAATCAGGCTATTGCCAAAATAGAGTCTGAGGTCCGGGCATCCCAGGATGAGGTTGCAAAAACCACTGAAAAAATACATTCCATTTCACAGAGAATGGAAACCTTTAATCAGCGGGTTATGGATATAAAGCTCCGGCTGACTTCACTGGGGGCAAAATATGATAACAGCAATCACACGTTGAGGCGGTTGAAAGAGTTTCAGGAGGATGGAATCCGGAGGCTTGAACAACTATCCCAGGAGATTTTGCTGAAAAATGATCGGAAAGTAGAAAATCTTGAAAAAATCGGGCAGTATGATCAGATGCTGCCGAATATGTATGAAACGTATCGAAAACTGGAAAAAGAGCTTGAAACCAACGAAACCGAATATCGGACTATCGATGAGAGACTTCAAGAAAACGACAAGACTGTTTCCAGTATCAAAAGTGAGCGTGAACAGATTCTTGAAAAACGCAGATATCTTGAAATCGAACAGTCCCAGCGAAAGATCAAACAGGAAAACATTGCGGCACGTTTGCAGGAACGATATCACCGGACCATGGAAGATTATCAATCGGAAATCAGAACATCGGAAAAGGAAAGGGATCCGATAAACGTCCGGGAAATGGAAGATTCGCTTGAAGGGCTCAGAAAAAAGATTGAACGGATCGGCGATGTGAATCTGGGAGCCATTCGTGAGTATGAGGAATTAAAAAACCGGTTTGAATTTTTGACCAGCCAGCAGGAAGATCTGGTAAAAGCATTGGATGATCTTCAAAAGGTAATACGGAAGATTAACCAGATTACCCAGGAACGGTTTATGAAAACCTTTGAACTTGTGAATGAAAAGTTGACCGAGGTTTTTCCAAAACTGTTTAATGGAGGAACAGCCAGGCTTGTGTTGACGGAACCGGACAAACCGCTTGAAACCGGTGTTGAATTTTTAATCCATCCTCCCGGGAAAAAGCTGACAAGGCTCAGTCTGCTCTCAGGTGGTGAAAAAGCGCTTTCGGCCATTGCATTTATTTTTTCCATTTTCTTAATCAAACCCGCATCTTTTTGTTTAATGGATGAGATTGATGCTCCGCTGGATGAAGCCAATGTGGAAAGATTCAATGAGCTGGTAAAGATTATCGGCGATCAGTCCCAGATTGTGATGATCACGCACAATAAGAGGTCTATGGAGTATGCAGATACCCTGTTTGGGGTCACCATGGAAACAAAAGGGATTTCCAAGATCGTTTCCGTTAATTTTGATCGGGCTCAATTGCAATAAAACAGAGCCAATTTCAAAAGTCTGTTGTTGTAGTTCCGGCGAAAGCCGGACACGAAGTTAAACGTAACACTATCCAGTATTTTCAGTTCTTTTCTGGGCATCGGCTTTCGCCGGTGTGACGCTTTTCAATCGTTTTGAAATTGGCTCAACAGCTTTTTTAGATGGAAGCTATTTACAAATTCAAATAGATTGATCATAAAGTGTTCAGATATGAATTATTTTATTCATGGTATCTGGGCGCTTTTTTTATGCGTCTGATGCTGGTTGATAAGGAAAGCATGTAATGAAACAGATAATCGAGCAGGTGATCCAATATTGTAAGCCCGTACTGAATGATTTTGATTGTTACCGTAAAACAATTCCATTGGAAATCGCACTGGGTGCGGCGGGGTTGTTAACAATCGTTCTGATCCTGGTTCAGATCATTCGTGTTGTTCAAAAACGGAAAAAGGCCGTGGGAAAAGAGCTGGACTTTAGACCGATAGATGCTGAAGAAGATTCAGGCATTGCATTTGAAGAGAGATACATTGAACCGGAGGAGGTTGCGGGCCAGGAGTTTGTTACGGTAAAGGAAGCAAAAATTCCTGAGCCGGAAAAAAAGTTGTTTCAGGAGCCGGACAAAAAGATTGTTGAAGAACCTGAACCGGAAGGTTTTTTTTCCCGCCTGAAAAGCGGGTTGTCCAAGACGCGAAACACATTCACCACCGGCCTGGATCGGATTTTTTCCGGATCTAAAAAAATGGATGATGACCTTCTGGAAGAGATCGAGGAACTTCTGATTACTTCTGATGTGGGTGTGCAAACCACAATGAGCCTGATGGAGAAGATCGGTGAAAACACTTCGGATATTTCAGATGCGGATTCTTTGAAACAGAAGCTGCGGGCAGAGATTCTTTCGGTGATCCAGAAGGGGCAGACCCGAAAGGGGAAAAAAACATTGACCAGACCTGAAGTGATTATGGTGGTTGGTGTGAACGGTGTAGGCAAGACCACAACCATCGGGAAACTGTCTGCCCGGTTTAAGGAACAGGGGAAGAAGGTTTTGATTGTTGCCGCCGACACCTTCCGTGCAGCAGCTGGTGAGCAACTTGCCATCTGGGCAGAGAGATCCGGCGCTCAAATTGTCAGGCACAGGGATGGAGCAGACCCGGCATCGGTGGCCTATGATGGTGTCGAAGCAGCAATCGCACGGGGGATTGACGTTGTTCTGGTCGATACGGCCGGAAGGCTTCATACAAAAGTCAATTTAATGGAAGAGCTGAAAAAAATCAGACGGACAATTGCCAAGAAACTCCCGGATGCACCCCATGAGATCCTCATGGTATTGGATGCCACAACAGGACAGAACGCTCTTGCCCAGGCTAAACTGTTTCATGATGCAATCGGGCTCACAAGCATCGCTCTGACAAAACTGGACGGGACTGCAAAGGGAGGCATTGTTATCAGCATCTGTGATGCCCTGAACATTCCGCTGGATTATATCGGGGTGGGTGAAAAAATAGATGATTTGCAGGAGTTTCAGCCTGAACAGTTTGTGGAAGCACTCTTTTAGCAATCATCGAATCATGGGCAGTAGTCATGCAAAGGATGTTTTTTAAATTGTCTCACATCCACCCGATACAGGGTTTCCATAGGTTTTTTTAACATAAAAATGATAAAACATTGTAAAATCAGTTGACATTGGGCTTCCCCTCTATTAATGACCTGTAAATAATAGTTTTTGTTGATATCAAACTTTAAAGGGAGGGAAGGTATTATGACAAAAGCAGAATTGGTTGATCAGATGGCGAAAGATGCGGGAATTTCCAAAGTCGCAGCCGGAGCAGCACTGGCATCATTTATTGATGGAGTAACAAAAACACTTAAGAAAAAAGATGGCAAAGTTACATTGGTTGGGTTTGGAACATTTACAAAAGTGCGGAGAAATGCACGTAAGGGTCGTAACCCTCAAACAGGCGAAGTGATCAAAATCAAAGCAGCAAACGTTGTGAAGTTCAAACCCGGCAAAAGCTTAAGAGAAGCAGTTTAGATTTTTTAAAAAAAATATGGCGGCCTGTTGACTGAACAGAAGAACAGGCCGCCTTTTTTTATTCCGATTTGCTTTCATGTTGACAATATATATGGTCACATAAAGGGCAGGCACAGGGGCCTGCCCCATAAGCGCTAACTTAACAATTAACCATTAATTGTTGATTATTGATTATTTTATAATATTCGGGTTTCATATATAAGC
>PNOB01000260.1 GCA_013824585.1 Desulfobacterium sp.
CTTTGGGCGGCCCTCTTATTTGCCATCATGATGTCCGGATGGAGGGCCTTGACCTTATACTCTCGGAACCTATCGGTATTTGTAAGAGTGTCCATGAAATCAGCCGATGTTGGTACTGCCGTTTTATACTATGATGTGGGACGACAGTTTAATAATAAACATGTAAGCACTTCACCCGTGTACGGTGACGGTAAATTCCATGATGTTAAGTTAAAAATTCCGTTCAACAAAGCGTTTTATCATCTGCGTTTTGATCCTCCGTCGACATCGGAAGGTGAAATCGTTGTCAATAAAGTAGATATCGTTGATCGTTATGGCAGGATACTTTATGATTTCAACCTCAGTCTTTTGAAGCCGGCCAATCAAATCAAGAAGTTCGATTTCATCAATGGCAATATTCATTTTTCCACTGATGAAAAGGCCAATGATCCACAGATCAACATTTTGGTTGATCGTCCTATAACATTTAATCGGCTGCAGTTGCTGGCACTGATGTTGACGCATCAGGTAATCCCTGAATTTATTTGCCTGTTTCTTATCTGTGTTTTGCTGATTTATGTCTGGTCGCGATGGACCGACCCCGTTATCGCCACCATGGTTATCCTTGCGATCATTGCCGCCGGATGGATGCTATATAATGACTATAATTCTGCGTATTTTAGATTGTCTATGAAAACGGCAGTGAAGGGGGAAATGGTAGAGCTATATTACGATCAGGGTTACGGACTGTCGTATGAGGATGTAGTGGCAGCGCATGTTCATGGAGACGACCTCTTTCACGAGTATATTTTAAAGATACCGCGTGGCATCAGCCATTTAAGGTTTGATCCATTCATGACAGCCGGGACGGCCGTGATAAAAAAAGTGGGAATTACAGACAGATTCGGCAATCCTCTAAAATCTTTTACGCTTCAGCAAATGAGTCCTGCATGGGAAATCAAGAGATTTGAATTATTAGATGAAGGCGTGAAGGTAACAACAGAAGATAAAGCAGTAGATCCACAAATAAACATCAATATTGATGAAGCTTGGATTCAGCATAGTCATCCCCTTTCCCTTCTTTTTGTAATGACAACATTGATTGAATGGTCATTAATCTTTGCGCTTCTCATGTTTAGCATATACATCTGGAAAAGACATAAAGAGAAAATGTATCATTTCATTGATGGCAATTTTTTCCAGGAAAAACTACCCGTACTTTATTTGGGCTGCGCTCTTGGACTGATTCTGGCGATGGCTGTTATCAGTGGTCCGGATGTCCATCCTGATGAAATAGGGCATGAACATGCTGCCAGTTACTATAGCGACTCCTGGTTGCCTCCGTCAATCGATGATCCGAGAATGGTAAAAACCATATCTGGTTTCGGTGTCAGCTATTTGTTTCGGCTGGATATCGTCTATTTTTTATCCGGTAAGGTTGCTTTGCTTTTATCAGAACTTGTCAATGACAATAATCTGAGATTGAGACTATTTAATGTTTTGTTATTTTTTATTCTTATTTTGATCGTAACATGTAAAATACGCAGCGCCCCATTATTTATACTGGCTTTGGTACTCAGCCCCCAGATATGGTATCTTTTTTCCTATTTCAATGGTGACGGTTTTGCTTTCTTCATTGCGATCTTAATAGCAATGCAGCTCATTTATCCTGATTCCCTGACCAATCAATACTTGAATAGCGTGACTCTGCGGGACAAAGTGTCTGGCGGGGTTCTTTTCGGCATTCTTGTAAGTATGCTATTGATTTCAAAGCCGAATTACTATGTTTATTTGGCCTTTATTCTCCTAATTGTAGGTTGGAATTTATTTTTTGAAAGAGGTTTTGCAAACTGGGGAGAAAATCGTCTCCAAATAAAAAAAGGGGTTTTGATCACTTGTGTCGCTTTATGTATTTATCTGCCACTCGTGGTTTATGATCAATATATAAATGATTTTAAAAAGGATGAGAAGATTTCTAATTTTGTGGACAAACATGCAGTCTACCAGTTCAAAGCAAGCACGGTAATGAATGCGCCTGATGATTCTTACCCGGGAATGAGTCTGAAATTCAAAGGCGTGTCATGGCAAGAATTATTTCTGGAGAAAAGTTACTGGCGAAAACTGTCTTTCTTAAGTTTTTTTGGTGTATACGGTTATATGAATCTTTATGCGGACAGCAATTATTATGAAATGTTATCCATATTTTTGTTTGGGATGGTCCTTTTTATTTATTTCTATGCTGCTTATACGATTACCCCCAAAGACGGCATTGTATTATGCATTGTCTTGATATTTCTATTATTGGCAATAGGTCAGTCAACGTATGTCTCTTGGGCGGCTGACTTTGAGCCACAGGGACGCTACCTTTTCCCGATAATTCCAATACTGCTTTTAGGATTGTCAAGATTGTCCGTAGTATTCCAAAAGCGCATGATCCCTTGTTTTAGTTTAATTTTACTTATGTTCAACTTAACATCGTTTGTTTTTTATGCCTTATTGTTCATTCCAAAAATTATGTAATGAAAGATGTTTGTGAAACAGTTAAAGAGATGAGACGATTTTTCCCTCAGAGAAAAATTTCTGGTGCATTTTTTTGCGCTTTGATCCTTGCCGTGATCATTTCAGCGATATATGCTCGGTTGTTATATTGGGATGCCCGTTCTTTTTCAGTGAAGATGTCGATACGCTCTTCGGTATTTGACATGGCCCAGCTATTTTATGACACGGGCAAGGGCTTTTCGGAGCGCGAATCGGTCACCAGCAAAGTAGGGAGTGATTTTCAATTTCACACCCATGAGTTCGCCCTGCCCCGCAAAACCATATACAATCTTCGTCTTGACCTCCCTGCCGGCGTCGTCTCGATACAGCGTATCTCCGTTGTCAATGGCTTCGATAAATCCCTGGCGTCCATCGATCTTCATGCGCTGAGCCCCGAAAATCAAATCAGGGCATTCAATTTGAAGAACAACACCCTGAATGTGACTGTCGAAGAGGGCGCCAATGACCCACAGATCCGCATTACTCTCAGTTCCCCCCTGGAGCTTGGTACTTTTCTGAATTTTACCTCCCTTCCCATCGCGGGTCGTTTGTTGGGCGGATTTTTGATTGTTTTCCTGTCGGCTTTTTTTCTGATCCAGATACTCAGAAAACGAGGCGGCCTGACAGAGTTCTTTGATCATCCCGTCAAAGCAAGCTGCGGCTGGATCAGGGAGAATAGGTTATTCTTCTCGGTCATCCTATGCCTATTGGCTTTCAGGGTTTTTTTCATGTTGACTTACCCTTTTGATACCTGCAGCGATGCGTTAATGTACTATCGCTTGATGCGGAGCGGAGAGAGCACGCTTATTCATGCCACGGGATACCCCTACTTCATGCATTTCTTTACGGCATTTCTTCCGACCAAGGGAGATGTCCTCATCTTTCAGCATATTGTTGATTTCAGTGTACAACTGATATTGATGATACTCTTGAAGAAACGATTCGGCCTTGTGGCTGCCGTCACCGCGGGACTGTTCTATGGATTGGAATTACGGACGATCAACTGGATATCGCGTTCAGTTCCCGAATGGATGCAGGGTGTCTTCTTTGCCTTGGCTTTTGTGGGAGCTATGGAGGCTTATTTTGCGGAGAAATCTGGGAAGAAAATCGCATTGTATGTATTTTCCGCATGGGCCTTTGCCCTGACTATTCTCATGAAATTTCTTACGGTCGTGCTCCTGCCGGTCTATCCGATCCTTTTCATTTTGGAGAAGAGGAAATGGAAGGGTAAGTGGGTTTGCATCGCGGCCATGGGGATCATTTTTTTTGCTCAGGTGGCTCATTTCATTTATTACTATCATTATCCCTCCACGGGAACAAAAGCGCTCACAGGAATTACGGGCTGGACATTGCACCGTAAAATGTCTTCTTTCCTGCCGGAAGGACATCACTTGTCCGAATCCGGTCCCTGGAGCAAGCGTTATTGCATCCTGATTTCGGAGATGCTTGATCCTGGGAACTTGGATGTGCATAGACTCTTTAGCCATATCGATTCGGTGCCGCAAGCGATTCGGAAACCCTATCTAGCGCGCTACCGGGATCTCTTGGCGAAGAGCGATTCGGAACTGCAAGACATCATCCACGCCAAACAGGATGTAAAAGGCATCGAACCGGCAAATTTCATGCTTGCCTATTATTATCTGGGGCTTTTGGAGACGGACAGTCTGCTGACAAAAGCCTTTTTTGAATCGGTCATCCGCTATCCGAAAGAGTATTTCCTGGACGTCGTCAAAGGGATAAAAGAGGCGTTTTTTATCCAGACCAGTTATTATATCGCCGTTATTTTCAACCCTTCTTCGGATCGAGGTCATCCTTTTCAAATCAAAAAGGACGATATCATCCGGGATCTCGGCTGGGGTTTTGCGCTTTACAATGCTCCTCCGGGCTCGAGCATAGCCTGTATGTACGATGAGCCGATCTTCTTGAAATCGGGTCTTCATTTTTTCTCCTCCTGGGGTGAACGGGTGAACATTCCTGTCATCATCAAGTGGCTTTTCATCTTTCTTGGGACCGTCCTTGCTTACATAGGGCATAGAAAAGACAAGCGGTTCAAACCCTACATCCTGTATTTATCGCTGGGGGTGATGGTTTTGTTTCTGTTTATCCTTGAATCCAACTTGATCTGGGTATTGCGCGACAAGGAGTTTGAAGCCTGCCAGCATTTGCTCTCCGTGCTCCTTGGAATTTCCGTTTCCTCCATCATTGAGTTTAGAAAGCTAAAATCATGAAGGTACTTGTTTTGAACCCTGCCAGTTCAAACTCCCCCAATGTGGTTCGGGACCAGATTTTCGGCTGCTGGTGCAAGGGAAAGGAAATAGGGGGCATGCAGATGCCTCCCCTATCCCTGCTTTATGTTGCTACTGTCTTGCAGAACGCCGGTCACGATGTGGTCTTTATCGACGGCGCCGCGGAACGACAGAGATTTCTCGCTTTATTGGAACATGGGTGCGACGCCGATGTCATTATCGCCTCCACTTCCACCATGACCGTGAACGAAGATGCACAAACCCTGGGGAAGATCCGCCACAACGGTTCCGGAGACCGGCCCATCAACATGGTGTTCGGTACGCCTCCCACTTTTTTGCCCCGGGAGACTTTGACCCGCTTGGGAATAGACATAGCCATCATGGGTGATCCGGAAGATATCGTGATTGATCTACTGAATGAAATGTCCTTGGGCGGCGAATCCTGGAAATCGGTTCAGGGGATAGCGTTTCGCGACAACGGGGGAGTGGTCGTGAACAATATGCGACCCATCGACCCGAATTTGGATCGTCTTTCCTACCCCAACCGCTCGTTCCTTCCCGATCACGATTACTTCAACCCGGTGGTCAAACGCTATCCCTACACGGTTGCGATGACCTCCAGAGGTTGCTCCGGCAAATGCATTTTCTGCACCGTGCCGCGGCTCTACCAAAATGTTATTCAAGTCCGAACCGCGGAAAACGTCTTGGGTGAACTTGAGCTTATCCTTGAGCAGGGTTATCGGGAAGTCATCTTCCGCGACGAAACATTCACCATGTTTAAAAAGCGCAACGAGACCCTCTGCAAGGAGATCATCCGCCGCAGCTGGAAAATCAGTTGGATCTGCAACGGCAGGTTGACCGGAATCGACAAACCGATGCTGGCCTTGATGCAGAAAGCCGGCTGTCATATGATCAAATTCGGTGTGGAATCCGGTGATCAGGGCATCCTGGACACGATGAAAAAAGGCACCACCCTGGAGGAGATCCGTCGGATTTTCCGCTGGTGCAATGAATTGGGGTTAGATGCGCACGCCCATGTGATGTTGGGCAACGTGGGGGAAACCTATGAAACCATCGAGCGTACCATCGAATTCGTGAAGAAGTTGAACCCGGCCAATGCCGCGTTTGGCATCCTGACCCCCTATCCCGGAACCGAACTGTTCGACAGGGTTGCGCGAATCCGTCCTGAAATCAACGATGGATCCCAGTGTGATCTGAAATGTCTCCATACCGCCAAATTCTTCAATGAAACGTTCACCCACATCGATTCCGATGCGCTGGAAAATTGGATGAAAATTGCCTATCGCCGGTTCTACTGGCGCCCAGGCTATCTTTT
>PNOB01000261.1 GCA_013824585.1 Desulfobacterium sp.
TATTGAAACAAATAATGTGATAATTAGTCGTGTCTTCATAATAGCCTTTTTTATCGATAAAGATGTTAGTATTTGCGGGCTCTTTTTCCAGATCATTGAGCCAGATTTATCAAAATTTAACAGTTAAGATATCTTTATACAGAAACAGATAACAAAATCAATCGTAAAAAGTGAAAATTCAATTTTTTACAGAGCAGGGGTTTATTTTCTTTATCACCAGTATCGCATAATCATTAATTTTTTCACTGGTATGGATTGTTATTCAGCTCTTTTAAACCGGATTTTTTCTTATTCAATACAAAACCAAGAAATTTTTCTTGTGGAAGCAGGGCAACCGCTTTTTTAATATCCTGCATGGACGTTTTTCCCTCTTCAACAACCATGATGATACAATCCACAAGAGGGGAAAAAGCTATCACATCTGCTTTACTCAAGACAGGCGGCACATCAAACAGAATAATCCGGTCTGAATAACGGGTTTTCATTTCCATCACGAGGGATCTCATTTTTGGGGAACTGAGAATTTCAGCACTGTCTTTGATTGTCCTTCCACCGGATATCAGTGTCATTTTATCGATTCCCGGCCATACAATGATCTCGTTCAGTTGGCGGTCATCATAAAGATGATCGATCAGTCCCATTTTGCCGGGGACTCCAAGGTATTTCTGAATCGACTGTTGTTGAAGGTCACAATCAATCAAGAGCACAGTCTGATTGAAGGTTTTAGAGAATGTGAGAGCAAGGTTGATGGATGTGAGTGTTTTACCTTCATTGGGATTTGCACTGGTGATCATGACGGTATTCCAGTGATTTGCCGTCAGGGCTTGCTGAATCTGTGTGCGGAGTATTTTAAAAAAATTAATTTCAGGAGAATCCGGGAACATGCAGACACATCGGTTTTCTTCCAGCAGATCGGGATTGAGTGCAACAGGTGTTGATTCATGATAGGTTGGTGATGTCCAGTTTCCACTGGCTGCTTTTGATTCTGTTGGGCTGGATGTTGTCACAGGCCTGTCCAAGGGCGAAGTTCCCTGTCTGTCTTGTTGGGCTTTATCAAGCGCTTTTCTTAATTTCATATTGAAAAAACTCCAGGAAAAGATTTGCGTATATTTTTGTAAGGAAACATCAAAAAGCGATCTTCCGTATCAGTCTAGCCCAGAAAACATTCAAATCCATGTAAAAGAAATGAAAAAGCGCAAGTGAGATGATGAATGTACTACATAGGCTGATTGTAAAAGCGATCTGTCTTTTAATTTTTCCGGATCGATCTTTCTGGGTGATAATCTCAGGAATAACGGCTAACACCGGAAAGGATGTGGCCTGGGACAGCATGTTTGTATCCCGGATGGAATCGTCTGAAAATTCCATAAGGGAGGCAAATCCAATGCCTGCTCCAATACCCAGTACAAGCCCGATGAGTATTATGGCGAGCCGGTTTGGTTTAAATGGTTTTTCAGGAAGTCTTGCAGGGTCGATCAGGGTAAACCGTTCACCTTTTTGTTCTTTTTCAAGGCCATGGGCCATCTTGGCTTCCATGACTTTTCTCATCAGGTCATCATATTTCATCTTTGAATTGTTCTGTTCCGTGATCAGGGCATTGTAAGATCCTTCAATGCTGTGTGTTTTTTCAATGCGTTGCTGATAGTCCTTACGGGTTTTTTCAACTTCATCGACCTGCCGCTTGATTGAGCTGATTTCGGACTGAATGCCAGCCAGTTGCGAAGCAATAGTGATGTAAGTCGGATTGTCCGGAATTTTTTTGCCTGAGGCTCCTTTCTGTTTTTCAAGCCCATCGATTTCGGATTTCAGTTTGACAACATCCGGATATTCATCCGAGAACCTGGTTCTCAACGAAATCAGATTCATTTTCAGATCCTCGATTCTTTTCTGATCCAGGTCATCTTTCATTTCAGCCGTTATTCCGGACAACTGTGTCTGAAGATATTCTTCACGTTCCTTGGAATTCCGAAGCTGTTCTTCCAGTCGGCTGAACATCATTTCCGTATTATTCAAACCCTGAAGATTAACCGGGAGCATCTCCGGGAGTTCATTGGAATGTTGTTTTTTAAAATTCGATAACTGGATATCCAGTTCTTCAAGATACAGTCTTACCTTTTTCATTTCCTCTTCAAGAAAACTGGTTGCTTCCTGGGTTTGTCTTTCCCGGACCTGAAGGTTCTCTTTTAAGAAAAACGATGTCAGCGAATCGGTCACTTTCTGGACTGTCCCGGGATCTTTCCCTAAATAGGATAACGTAAAGGCGATCGTCGCTGTCGTGGGCCTGCCGGTCCTCCGGTCAATCACCTCTGTGCTGATCGTTTCCATATGGATATCTTCTCTCATTTTTTCCATGATCTCTTCGACGGTCCACTTTTCCCGTAAATCCGGATAAAGGTTGAACTGATCAATCAGTTCGATGAGCTTTTTGGTACTCATGACTCTTTGATTGATCATCTGCAGACGCTGCTCTGCAAAGCTTGTAACCGTGGCCATGACAAAATCAGAAGGGATTTCCTGATTTTCAATCAATATGGTTGATGTGGATTTATAATAGGAAGGAATCAGGAAAGCGATTGCTGTAGTAATTGCGAAAACCAGAATCAGCGGAAGAAAAAGGTTCCATTTTCTCCGTTTAATAATGATCATAATATCATGGGGTGATATTGTCTGTTCGTCCATGTAAATCTCCCTGCCGCTATTGTAAAACTGTTTTTTCAGTTCATTTCAAAACCATGAACATAGTTGATAAAAGTCAGATTCCGGTCTACTTTGTCGTCTGCTGTTTCATCCATTATTCTTGTGAAAGAATGGCCGGCCTCCAGATAGACAAAAGGCGAAAAATTGTAGCGGGACTTGAATGACAATTGAAATGTTTCTTCATCAATTGCAACAGAAGAGAATTCGTCTTCATCCGCATTGTTTACAAAATAGCTTCCATCCAGACTGCAATTCAATTCTTCGGTAAAACGTTTCCCGACTGTCAGTGCCATTGATGTCCTCTCGGAGCTTCCATCCCTTCCACTGGCCGGTTGTATATCATGTGAGACACGCATTGCACAATGAATAAATTCACCATGATAATTGAGGCTTATCTGTCCGATGCCGCCCTTGCTGCGGTTTGTTTCTTCCACACTCACAATTTCATAACCATATGGAGGATTGGAAAGAACCCATTTTGAGGTCTGAAACTCCGATACTGTATATCGTGCTCCTAAATCAAACCGGATATTGAATGTTTCACTTACATCACTTTCAGCGCCTGTTGAAATCGAGTAGTAGTCAACGGTTGAGGTTTCATACGCATACTGGGAATATTGAGCATTACAGAATATTGTTGTTAATTGATTCAACCAGGCCGGCTGATGGTAAATCCCCATGTTTACCGTATTGGATTTGTAATCATTGTTTTCGTTTCCTTCTGTTTGATAATCATCCAGGTGAAAGGAGGATGAAAGAGTGGCGGATGTTTTTTCGGAAATCAAATAATTACCGGAAACACCGCCATTGTATCTGTCGCGCTTTGTTGAATCCAGTATAAGCCCTGTATCATCAAGATCCCGATCCGGCCTGGAATCCCTGAGATAGGAAGCATCTGCTGAAAGATCCAGTCTCTCTGTTACCGCATAAGAAAGCCCACCGGAAGCAACCTTGTCGAATCCATTCAACTCGTTATTCTGGTGATACCAGGCCCTGTCAAGGCGGCTGTTCAGATTCAGTTTCAGGCGTTCGGACTGTTGCTTTACGGTTAATCCCGGAGAGGCGGTTGTGATGAAATCATCCATGATATCATTCTGTGTCATGAACAGGTTGTCAGTATATTCCTGTCGAAGGTGAATAGAAGGGATCAGTTTCATTTCACTGCAACAAGCCCTGTCTGGGCAGAAAAAAGCGGAGACCAGACAAAACAGGATGACAATAATGGAATGGATCATTTGATTATGGAACAACGATCACATCGCCCCGTTTCAGCAGAATATTCTGTGAAAGCTGCTTTCCTTCGGAAACCTCGTCATAATTAAAATGATACATACTGGTTTCTTGATCGGTTTTACGGAATATTTTGATACTGTCCTGTTTCGCAAAAGGGTTCAATCCGCCGGCCATGGCCAATGCCTGCAGAATATCGATATTGGTGTTCAAGATAAATCGGCCCGGCTGATTAACCTTCCCGATTACATAAATCAGCATGCTGTTGACCTGTTCAACCTCAACATTGAGTATCGGGTCAGGTACAAACCGTTTTAACCCGGTTTCAATTTCTCTCCTTAATTGTGCAACGGTTTTACCGCCGGCTGTGATCTCACCGATAAGAGGGAATGCGATTCTGCCGTCCGGGAGTACCGTTACCTGCTTAGCCAGGGCATCATCTTTCCAGACATCAATATTGAGAATATCACCATGGCCGATAACATATTCCGGATCGGCCGTTACTCCGGAACCGGCAGGATATTCTGTTGCAGCATTTGATTCCGCAGGAAACATTATCCATGAAATCCACAGCAGAAAAATAATGGTTTTGATCGGGTGATTCATTGTTTGATTCCTCTGAATAAAATAAGTTCCTTTAACTTTTCAGTTTTTTATAGATCTGTTCCGCTTCATTTTTTCCATGATAAACCTGTTCACCTGTAACTGCTTTTTCCAGGTTTTTCAAGGCCTCATCATTTCTGCCTTTTTTATAAAGGATCATCCCCATATGATAGTTGAGGACAGATGATTCCGGCTCCTTTGCGAGTGACATCGCAACTAGATTTTGAGCTTTTTCAAGATCCCCCATCTTGTAATAGATCCAACCCAGGGTGTCCATAATCATGGGTTCCTGCGGTTTAAACTTTTTTGCATTTTCCGCATAATCAAGGGCTTTTTTCAGATCCTTTTTCGATTCTGCGTATTCAGACAGAAGAAACGCCAGGTTGTTGGATGCTGCCCAGAAATCCGGGTTGTTATGAATTGCGTTTTCATAAAGTGCAACAGCTTTTTTAATCTCTCCGTCCTGTTCATACAGGCTTCCAAGGGATAAAATCGCTGCCTTGTTTTTGGGGTTTTGTTGAACTGCTGTTTCAAGATTGGAAACAGCCTGGTCTTTCTTCCCCTGCAAAATATAAAGTTGTGCCAAAGCATTATGGGGTGTAATCCATTCCGGTTGAAGCTCAATTGCCTTTTTAAATGCAGGCTCGGATGAAGAGTAGTCTTTTTTTGTCGCATGAATTTTTCCCAGCAGATAATACGCAGAAGCATCTCCCGGTATCTTTTGAATCTGCTGGTTGCAGATTGTCAATGCTTTCTCCTGTCTGTCTGCGGACATACACATCTGCACAAGGGCTGAGAGCGCAATGGGGGATTCTGGATTTTCTTCCAGGCCTTTTTCCAGCACAGCAATTGCCGGATCCCATTTTTTCTGAGAAGCATATAAACGGGAAAGTTTTATTTTTCCCAGCAGATTGTCCTGTGCAGATCCATGGATGGCCTTATAGGTCTTTTCAGCTTCGTCCAATTTATGGTTTGCAAACAGCAGATCTCCAAAACCAGCTTGAATTTTTGGATCATTCGGAAAATATTCGGCCAGTTTTTTCCATACTGCTTCGGCCTCGTTGAGATCTTTATTCATCACATGGAGCCGGGCAAGAGCAGATAAAGCCTCTTTTGATTTTGGATTTACTTTAAGGGCATTTTTCAGGGTATCGATTGCCAATTCGTTTTCTTTATTCATAGCATGCGCCTGAGCAAGAAGGAGGTATCCCTGAATCAGATCCGGTTGTTCAGTGACAATGGCCCTGAATTCGGAAATGGCATCCCCGCCCTGGTTTTTACTCAGATAGATTTTCCCTTTGGTAAAATGTCCATCAATATTTTTGGGGTTTTCTTTCAGCACGCTGCTGACATACTGATCCGCTGTCTCAATGTCACCCTTCATCATATATAGATTAGCAAGGGCATTCTGCGTCCGGATAATTTCCGGATGAGCAGGATCTTTTTCAAACATAAGGCATTTTTTGAGCAGACTGATTGCCTTGTCCAGATCCTTTTTATTGGCATACAGTTCACTCAGCATCATATGAAG
>PNOB01000262.1 GCA_013824585.1 Desulfobacterium sp.
CATACGCTTTTACACTTTTATACAAAATCGTCAATATAGGAGTTTCATGATGACTCCGTCAACCTTGAATTACAAAACAAAACGAAAAAAACATGACTCATTCCTGCCGATCTCCCTGATATCAAATAAAAAAGGGGAATATCAGGACAGCCTGTTTTTATAGTCCAGGTATCCAAATTTCCGGATGATGGAAAATTCATTCTGATCCGGTTTATAGATTGCAATGGAAGGAAGCTGGATTCCATTGAAGGTTGTGGTTTTTACCATGGAATAATGGGCCATATCCAGAAAAACAAGTTTTGATCCTGTGGAAAGGGGAGATGAAAAGGAGTAGTCGCCGATAATATCTCCGGCCAGGCATGATGGACCGCCAAGGCGATAGGTATGGGACAATTCTCCCGGTAGTCCGGCTCCGGCAATCTCCGGACGATAGGGCATTTCAAGAACATCCGGCATATGTGTGGCCGCAGAGGTATCTAAAATAGCAATATCCATGTCATTTTGTACAATATCCAGCACAGATGCCACAAGAACTCCTGCGTTCAAAGCAACCGCTTCACCTGGTTCCAGATACACGTCCACACCATATCGTTTTTTAAAGCTTGTGATCAACTCACATAAAAGATCGATGTCATATCCTTCCCGTGTAATGTGGTGACCGCCACCAAAATTGATCCAGTTCATTTTCGGGATTATGGTGTCAAATTTCTTTTCAAATGCCTGAATCGTTCGTTGAAGGGCGTCTGCGTTTTGTTCGCATAAGGTATGGAAAAGCAGACCGGAGATTCCGGAAAGAGAATCTTCCCGGAACTGGCTCCTGGGTACACCCAAACGGGAACCAGGACTGCATGGATCATATATATCAACTTTTGCTTCCGAATGCTGGGGATTGACCCGGATACCACAGCATATTTTGCGATCCTGCTGCTGAACAAGATTTTTAAACCGGTTCCACTGTGAAAAAGAATTGAAAACAATATGGTCACAGATCTTGAGCAGTATCTGAATATCAGACTCGCTGAAGGCTGCCGCACATGCATGAACTTCTCCGCCAAATTCTTCGTAACCCAGCATGGCTTCGTGGGGAGAACTTGCACAGATGCCTTTCAGTGTGCTACGGATCAACGGGAAGGTGCTGAACATGGCAAAGCCTTTTACAGCAAGAAGAATTTTACATCCGGTTTGGGTCTGGATTTTTGATAATACATCCAGGTTTCTTTTCAAGGCGGATTCATCGACAACAAAACAAGGGGTCGGGACAATATTCAGATCCAGTTTTTCAGGATAGTAATGATTCATGGTTTTCCTTATCTTTCAAAGTAGGTGTATCCGCGCATCCCGGAACGGAATGCATTCATGATCTTCTTCCGTTCCTTTGGGGTAATCAATCCATTGCGGATCGATTGTTCGGCAAGATTTCGAAATCGGGCAATCATGTCTTTGGTGTCATATTCCACATAGGATAAAACATCTTCAACAGAGTCGCCTTCAATTTCCTTGATAAATTCGAAATCCCCTTCCTTTGAAATTTTTATGCTGACGATATTGGTATCGCCCAATAGATTATGCAGATCTCCTAAGGTTTCCTGGTAGGCTCCAACCAGAAAAATTCCCAGGTAATATTCTTCATCCAATTTCAGATCATGAAGGGGCAGTGTGTTTTTCACATCATATTGATCAATAAAACGATCGATTTTTCCATCGCAGTCACAGGTAATATCTGCCAGTATGACGTTCCGGGTCGGGGTCTCATTCAGCCGGTGAACCGGCATAATCGGGAAGAGATGACCTATGGCCCAGGAATCGGGAACAGATTGGAACACGCTGAAGTTTCCGTAATAAATGTCTGCAATGGAGGTTTCAATTCCTTCCAGTTCCTGTGGAATGGTTTTCAGTTTTTTTACTTCTTTGATGATCTTTTGAATCACATTCCAGAAAATATTCTCACACAGTGCTTTTTCCCGCAGAGTGATACTGCCGTGTTTAAAGAGTTGTCGAATTTCATCCCGGTAGTAAATTGCATCATTATAGCATTCCTGAAGATTTTTGATATGCAGTACTTGCATGACATCCATCAGTTTGAACATGAGTTCATGGGATTCTTCCGGAAGTTTTGAGGGTATCGGATAGGTTTCAAAGCAGCTTGCATCCAGCACATTGAATAGCAGGACAGAGTAATATGCAACAGTTGCACGACCGGATTCGGTTATGATTGTGGGATGGGGGATGCCTTTTTCATCAAGGGTTCCCATGATCACCTCAATGATGTCCGCGCAATATTCGTCCAATGAATAATTGCGGCTGCTTGTGAAGTTTGTGTGGGAACCGTCATAATCAACCGCCAGCCCGCCGCCAAGATCCAGGTATTTCATTGAAGCACCTTCAAGCACCAGCCCCTCATAAACACGGATTGCCTCTGTAATGGCAAGACGGATATCACGAATGTTCGGTATCTGCGATCCAAGATGGTAGTGAAGAAGTTGAAGGCAATCCAGCATATTTGCATCCCGTAACTGATCCACTACACTAAGAAGCTGCGTTGTATTCAATCCAAAAATGCTCTTATCTCCACTCGATTCAGTCCAATGTCCGCCTGCCTTGGTAGAGATTTTGATACGAATACCAATCATTGGTTTGATGTCAAGTTCTTTTGCTCGTTCCAGTATCAAGGGAAGCTCACTGGGCATTTCAATGACCAGACAGCAGATGAAGCCCATTTTTTTTGCGTAAAGTCCTAAGTCAATAAACTCTTCGTCCTTGTACCCATTGCAGATCAGACAGGCTTCCGGATCTTTCAGAAGGGATATGGCGGCAATAAGCTCGGCCTTGCTTCCCGCTTCCAGTCCATGGTGATACCGCGAGCCAAAATGGGTGACTTCTTCAACCACCTGTTGCTGCTGATTGACCTTTATTGGATAGACACCTCTGTAAATTCCCTGATAACCGTACTCCTTAATGGCGTGATTGAAGCTTTCGTGAAGCCGCATAATCCTGGATTGCAGGATATCACCGAATCGGAGAAGCACGGGCATACCCAATCCCCTGTCTTTAATTCCGGATATGATATCCATCAGGCTGACCGATTTTTTGCCTTTTTTTCCTGTTGGATGAATGACGACTTCTCCTTTTTTTGAAATATCAAAATATCCGGAGCTCCATTTATTGATACCGTAGAGATCTCTTGCATGATCAATCTGCCATCGTTCCAGGATTGTTTTGTTCACTTTATTCTTTTTAGTGTGATTCATATTTTTTTTTCCGGATATTATGTTTAAAATTCATTTCATCCTGCGCTTCGACAATATTTCATACTATACAGATAAACTCTTTGATCTTCAACAGAAACCCTGATTCTTTGAAGGAACTGGTTGTTTTTTTGAGGTCGGGACAGGGTGGATGTGGCCGGAGATTTTTGTTTGATCCGATATGATTTTCAAAAAGGGATAATTATGGGATGGTTAAAGCTCCTCAGGAGTAAAAGCGACAATGTCATCAATTTTTTCTGCATTGGTCAGCAACATCATCAGCCTGTCCAGGCCAAGGGCATTCCCTGCTGCAGGAGGCATTTCCTCCAGGGATTGGAGAAACCGTTCCGGCATGGGATAGACTTTTTTATCCATGATTCTCCGAAATTCCAATTCTTTTTCAAATCGAGTCCGCTGCTCTTTTGGGTCCGTGAGCTCAGTAAAACAGTTACAGAGTTCAATTCCATTGATATACAGTTCAAAACGTTCTGCCAGTTCGGGCTGAAGCGGTTTTCGTCTGGCCAGTGCTGCACAGGCTGAAGGATAATCATACAGAAAAACCGGTTTGCCATATCCAAGATGGGGTTCGATTTCAAGACCCATGATTTCATCGAATCGATTTTCTGCAAGTGCTTTTTCAACCGATAATGAGCCATATTGCATAAATGCATCAGAGACACAAAGCCGATTCCAGGGGGGATGCATATCTGTTTTTTGATTTCTGAAATGGATGGATTGGTCAGGTTGCACGGAACCAATAACTTCCGACAACATATTTTCGCATTCCGTCATCAGGTCAAGATAGGTGGCGTTTGCCCGGTACCATTCCAGCATGGTCAGTTCGGGAATATGAAAAGCGCCTCTTTCTTTCTCCCGGAAACATTTGCAGATCTGGAAAATTTTTTCAAACCCGGAAGCCATAAGACGTTTCATGCAGAGTTCAGGCGAGGTTTGCAGGAACCAGGAACCGGATTCCTGGGCATCGATATGGGCCTCTGGAGCTGGTGCAGGTATTCGGACAGGGGTTTCGACTTCAAGATATCCTGCACGGGTAAAATAGTTCCGGATGGCCTGAATGACTTTTGAACGCAGCACAAGATTTTGTTGTATGCTGGTCTGCCTGGAGTAGTGCATTGCTATCTGTGTAACAAGTTTTTTTCGAAAAATTTGTCTTTTGTCCGGTTTTGAAGAAAGGCTTTTTGAAATGGATCAGAACCCGCTTCTTCATACCATTGCTGTCCTTGTTCAATACACCTGTCGCAGGCATCTATCGGTATATGGACAGCAAGAACATGTGAACCTGTGTCTGCCGAAGTGTCGATTCGAATCGCGCCCCCGCAGTCCTGGCAAACCTGAATTTTCTCCCTCTGAAGCTCAGTGATTCCATCCGTGTCGTAATAGATCCTCCTTATCCTTTCCACAAAACCGTTTTTGGCTGTTTTTTGCAGTTGCTCTCTGAGCTGATCCCGGGTACGCCATGTTGCGAGAACGGTTTTGCAGACTTCTTTGATCTGGGCCGTCACCTGAGGAGACTGTCTGATTTTTTCCGGATTAAAATCCGGTTCACGGATTTTGCTGTAATCAAGACCCGCCATTGCCAGAATAATGCCTGTATTCACATAGGGAAGAGCACCTTCTATGGAATAGCCTCCTTCCAGCACAGCAATGTCTGCTTTGAGCATTGAGGTCAGCTCTGCATATCCTTTTGCAGAAAAGTTCATGTTGGTGATGGGGTCAGAATAGTGATTGTCCTGACCTGCGGAGTTGATAATCAATTCTGGTTTGAAATCATCCAGTATCGGCAGTACGACATTTTCAATGGTATATAAAAAACCTTCATCTGATGTGTAGGGGGGTAGGGGAATGTTCAAGGTTGTTCCGGCAGCATTGGGACCGCCAGCTTCATTGGTGAATCCGGAACCTGGATAAAGGGTTCTGCCATCCTGATGGAGCGAGATAAAGAGTGTGTTGGGGTCATGCCAGTAAATATCCTGGGTTCCGTCTCCATGGTGACAGTCCGTATCAACAATGGCTACTTTTCCCACGCCATAGGCGGCTCTGAGAAATTCGATCATGATGGCTTCAATATTTACATTGCAGAATCCCCTTGCACCATGAACAACACGCATGGCATGATGACCCGGTGGGCGTACCAGAGCAAATCCGCATTCCACTTTTTTTTCAAGAACAGCCATCCCGATGGTTTTGGCTCCACCAGCACTGATAAAATGGGATTCGGTCATCACATGCCAACAATCCGGTACACAAAAGTGTATCCTGTTGACATCATTGATCGTAACAAGGTCGGGTTTATATTCTATGATGCCTTCTATATCAAAGATCCCTTCTTCTAAAACCTGATCTTGAGTGTAGAGCAGGCGCTCCTCTCTCTCCGGATGTGTTGGATCAATTGCCCAGTCAAAGGCAGGGAAAAAAACAAGACCTGTTTTTCGTTTGGCCTGTAGCATTTACGGCTCCGTTATTGGGTAAAAATCAGCCAATGTTCCATTGTATTAATCAGAAATTTTTTGCAAAATCGATTGATATCGATGAATCAAACCGGGTTTCACCTGTGCTTTTATACGGATATTCTTGCCGGTTGTGTGAAAGCCCCGGACCATATTGAATTGCTGATCTTCAAGAAGCTCAATCTCAAGATCCTCTGCATCTGCTCCTGTTTCAACAGCCTTGTGTTTTAACAGATCAAAAGCGATTTTGATTGCTTTTTCCCGGGTAAAGTCTGCACTGATATTTTTTTTGTATTTTTCTTCAGGTGAGGTCAGGATGCCCCTTTCGGTGTCGGCGAAAAGGGT
>PNOB01000263.1 GCA_013824585.1 Desulfobacterium sp.
CAAAAATTTCACCTTCTCGCTTTTTCATTTTTTCCAGATTGTCACTTCCGTATAAAGCCCGCCACCAGAACCGCAATGCTCCCTTGACAGACGGTGCCCGAAGCTCCGCTTTTTTGGGATCAGAGCCGCCAAGAAACATCGGCGTGACGATCTCCACCTCAAATTCCTTTGTTTCAATATCCTTGAATCGTTCAATATAAAAAGCCATTCGCTCCCTCCCATAAGTTGTTCTGACAGTGTCCTTTGCTCTTTGCCGGGATGTCAGGTCTTGAAAAGAGGATCAGCCCGCCAAAATGTCGCATTTTCTGATCCATTTACCGATATAAAAGGATAATATGTCCTCTGTTTTTGATTGGAAATCATTGCAACATTGCCGCAACCCCGTCCTCTTAAAACACAATCTCCAACCTGGCCTTATCCATCAATATCCCATACCGGGTATCCGGCTTTGTCCCCATTGATGTAATTTGAAAGTCCTTTGAAGCATATGGGCCAAATGCTCCGGAAATACTTTTATTGATTTTACTCCTGAGAGAGCGGTAGTTTTCCGTGTTCAGACCAATAATTCCGGAGTCACTCATTTCTTCAATTGGCCGACTGCCGCAAAGTTTCTTATACTGTTTTGAAATCAGTTCATGATTCGCCATTATCGCTGTGATATCCATAAAACATTCATTGCATCCATTGCACTTTTCCGTTTCTTTGATGCACTGTTTTTTCTGCATGGCAAAAAATGCATAGAGTGCCATCTGAGAGGGCATCATATCCAGCTCTATGGTTTTATATGTGATTTTTCTGGAAATAAGATTGACCGTTAAAACAGGCTCCTCTTCCTTTATCAGCGAAAGCATTAGTGTGCCTGGATCTTTGGGTTCCTTGAGATGATCGGAAGACAACTGGTTTCTAATGGAAACAAAAGGGATATTGACCAGGCTGACCTGCGCAAACCTGGTTTCCTTGAAATAAGGATGCCCCTGATTGTCCTGAAGCTCGATTTGCCTTGATTTCCGAGGTGGGTAAAAAAAATCGCGATTGTTTTCAAACTCAGGAGAAACCAGCACATGATAAAGGCGATCCTGCGGACGGCCATAAAGCTGGGCCGCTAAGGTAAGACAGGCGCTCATGGTTTTCCTGCCGCCGGCAACGGAAAAGAAAACAGAGGTATCTTTTTCTGCGGTGAATTGAAATGCGAGTTCAAGACATTTGAAAAGAAGTCTTTCATTGTCGTAAGCGGTTAAGATATCGGCAAGCTCATTTCCATGTTCATCCGTAATTACATGGACATTTTCATAGCTGAACCGGATATCATTTTTTTGAAATTCGTATTCTTCAAGATATCTGAAGAAATGGCCTTTATGGTCGCCAATCAGGCCGGCATACACTTTTTCCTTTCCGCTTCTTGTTGAAATAACGTGGATCTCATCAACAGTCTGACTGCTTTGATGAAGTGCATAAAGCGTCTCGGTGATCACCTGGGGACTTAAACCCGTAACTGCAAGCAGAATGTTTTTCACGAAAGCAGCTCCGTTTTAAATTTCCCAAGGCCGAAAGTTGTCTGTTTGCCGATGTGGACTTGCTCACAGAAGTCAAACAGAGGAAGATATTCGTCAATATTACCTTCATAAGTTGCTGATCCGACCATGCCACCCATGAGCATTTTTGCATCTTGCCGGAATGAATACCGCTGCCAGTCATACCATGAAAGATGATTGTCAATCATCTGGATGTTCTCAGCCCTTTGAACGAGTCCCCGGTAATCCAAAGCCGGTTCTCCGTCGCCATAGGCGTTCATCAATGAGGAGACTCTTCGCAGCATCGCACGGATCAGCACATGAAATGGCAGACTTGCCTGAAATTTATTGTTGAATTTCAGACGAAGGGGTGTTTCCAGTATCAATCTGAGCTGAAGGCTCTTTTCCCGATGGTTTTTCGGAACCTGTAACTGCAAGCTCTCAGAAGTTCCAGCCTTATTCAGTTTCCGGCAGGCAGATGTGTATATTACTGAACCACCACACTGAACCTGATCAAGTAAAAAACGGCCCCTGTGGTTGTTTATTTTCTTTCCAATACCAATTTCCCCCATCTGTTCAAATGCGTAGATAAAATAAGGAAGAAAATTGTTTGCCTCACCCATTAAAAGCAGATTGAAATCAAACAAGTCTCCGGCCGGATAATGGGATTTATCAGACAGAGGGGGTTCAATTACAAAAGGATGAGGTGGTGAAACAATACGGGAATCCAGGGATTCTCCGGATGCAGGGGTTTCAAAAACCTGTGTGTATATGCATTTTGTTTTCAGGATGCATTCATCGCATTCTTGCTGTCTTAATGCACAAACAACTTTTTTCAGCGCTCGCCCAAAAACGCCACGAAAGGTTGAGCCTTTGTAAGATGGAAGCTCTGCGTCTGTTTCGAGTCGGCTGGTGAATCCGTATCGGCCAAAAAGCATAAAACCTCCTGAGCATACTGTTTCGAAGAAAATGCGATACTGTTCTGAAGGAGGATCATAGGCAAAAAGTCATTGCCCTGTAAAATTTTGCAACGTTGCAGATTTTAAAAAAAGTTTTGAGGAAGCAATTTATTGCGGATGAATCTTCCTCAAAAAATGGATACTCAATTAAGCCAGTTTTTAGGTTATACCATTACTGCTCACTGTGATCAGGTACTTTCCAGTCGATAGCAGGATGTTTTCTCTTTCTGTTATAATACATTTCAAGATATTGAAAGAGTTTTCTTCCCGCCATTTCATAGGTCTCCAATTTTATATGATGAATTACTTGTGCCTTCAAAGAATGAAAAAATGATTCGGCAACTGCATTATTCCATCAATTCCCCTTACGGGTCATGTGATACCCGGAAAACAGACCTGACTTCAGAAGGGATTGAGACGTACTAAGACCGTCGGCCTTGCTTGGATCATACTTACCCGGAAAACAGACCTGACTTCAGAAGGGATTGAGACTGCAACCATTATTGTCGACCTTTGCACCCTTTTCCGTTCCCGGAAAACAGACCTGACTTCAGAAGGGATAATACGGGCAACCACAAGGGTTTGCCCCTACAAGGGATTGGATTTCATGACTGCTGAACGGTTCTGATAAAATTGGGTGTATATCAAATCTTATTGGGTGGCTCTTGTGGCCACCTGTATTTTTTGAGACGGATTTTATTATCTATAGTCATATATTTTTACGGGCAATACGGGCAAACGGGCAACCACAAGGGATTGCCCCTACGGGATTGAGACCAAAGATAATCAGCATGTACGAAAATAATTTTGTCAAACAGGATAGATGAAGGGGAGACAGTGGAATTCGGCTGCAAGGACGGGACGCTATGCCGCGCCGCTCTCTACGCAGGCGTAGACGGGTATGATCTATCGATCTTCTGTCCGGATCACACGGGAGAACAGCTCAGAGCGCAGCTATTGGTATGGATTGTACGGATGGAGTCAGTGGCAGGGTCTGTGCGGCCAGACAGATCAAACCTCCCGGACCGATGGACAGCTTCAGTTTTTCAAGAGACTGAAAATGCCGGACATCGTTTTTTCCGGGAGATGCTGTTTTTTTAATCTCCAGTGGATAGACCATACCATCCTGAACAATGAGAAGATCGATTTCCTTTTGGTCCTTGTCCCGATAGTAATAAAATGGCGCACGGCGGCCATTGTGCCAGTAGCTTTTCAGCAGCTCCGTCAGTACCCATGTTTCCAGGATTGCACCGGACATGGCGCCTGCTTCGAGCGTTTCCGGACTGGACCATTCCGTCAGATAGGTGCATAACCCGGTATCGAGGATATAGATTTTTGGTGTTTTCACCAGGCGTTTTGTCACATTCGTGTGATAAGGCTCCAGTAGATAAGCGACTCCGGAAGCCTGCAAAATAGAGAGCCAGCTTTTTGCGGTGTTGGGGGAAATGTCAGCATCTCGTGCAAGCTCGGATAGATTCAGCATTTGGGCGGTACGAGCCGAAGCAGCCCGAAGAAACCGCAGAAAAGCCATCTCGTCGCCGACCCGGGACAGATCGCGGACATCGCGTTGCAGGTAGGTCTGAACGTATGAGCTGTAGAACAGGTTTCGGTCCATATCATCATGTAAGGCAATTGCCGGAAAAGCACCGCGCCAGATGAGACGGTAGAGTTCCTTCAACGTGAGCGTTTCACCTGCATCAAGACGGTTTTTAATTTCATCCGGTGCAGGCAGAAACGGTCGATCCATGAGATTCCGGCCTGTCCGTTCTTTTCTGGAAAGACCCAGAAGAAAAACAACCGCTACCCGGCCTGCCAGTGATTCGGAAACCCCTTTCATCAGGTGGAACTGCTGAGAACCGGTCAGCCAGAATAATCCTGGTCTTCGGTCTCTGTCCACTGTCATCTTGATGTAGGGGAGAAGCTCCGGCGCATACTGGATTTCATCAATCAGCACCGGCGGCGGGAATCTCTGCATGAAGAGCGCCGGATCTTTCCTGGCAAGGTCAAGAACCAGCGGATCATCAAGGGTGACATATCCTCTATCGTTCTGGCTGATGTGCTGAAGAAATGTTGTTTTACCCACCTGTCTGGCACCGGTGACCAACAGTACAGGAAACTGTTTGCCCGCTGCTTTGACAAAATTTTCAAGAGTTCTGAATTGATACATGACGTTATCTCTTTTTCTCGTCCATTATGCAATGTGTTTGCATATTAGCCGAAACTTCAGTGCCTGTCAAGATATTCAACCCGTTGCAGTCAACACTATCCGGCAATAATATAACCAGCCGTGGGAGCGACCTCTGGATTCCGGCTTTTGCAGGAATGATCTGAAAAACTTGAACATCGAGTAATAGGTAATATCTTACCCTCTTTTTTCGATCAGGTGATAACTGGTGCTTCGGCCGCCGGCGATGTCTTTCTCCAGGATACCCCGTTCGATAAGATTCTGAATATCCCGTAACGCCGTGTCTTGCGAACACTTTGCCAATTTAGCCCATTTGGATGATGTCAGTTTGCCTTCGAAACCGTCCAGCAGCTTGTTTAGAATCAATCGCTGGCGGTCATTGAATGGTAAATCGGTGCAGGATTGCCAGAAGCGGGTCTTTCTGAACACATCCGTCAATGTATTTTCAAGGTCATCAAAAGCGCGACTCAGACAGTCCAGAAACCATTCCAGATGCATGGTAATACCAAGCGTTTTTTTTTGTGCATTCTCCAACCCCTTATAGTAGGCGTTCCGCTCCTGCCGGATTTGAGCGGATAGACTGTAAAACCGCTGACCACTTTGCTCTGATCTAGCCAGTGCCATATCAGCAATCGCCCTGGCAATTCGCCCATTGCCGTCTTCAAAAGGATGAACTGTTACAAACCAAAGGTGGGCGATTCCTGCCCGCAGAAGAAGATCCGAACCATCATCACCATTGAACCAGTCGAGAAAGGCTTTCATTTCTTTTTTTAGAAGACCGGCTGCAGGGGCTTCAAAGTGTACCCGCTCGTGACCTGCCGGACCAGAGACAACCTGCATCGGCCCTTTTGCATCATCACGCAGGGCGCCCACCTTGATTCTACGCAGCCCACTATATCCAGCCGGAAAAAGTGACGCATGCCAGGTGAACAGTCTTTCCATGGTAAGGGGTTGATCGTAATTCTGTGTGGCATCGAGTATCATTTCAACTACACCTTCAACGTTTCTGTTTGCGGTAACCAATCTTCCGGTATCGATTCCAAGGCGCCGGGCAATAGAAGAGCGCACCTGTTCTCTATCGAGAATTTCCCCTTCGATTTCAGAGGACTTGAGAACATCCAGTGTCAGGGTTTGCAAAATGGCTTCAGCGCGAACTCGAAAACCCAGGGTTTCCATCTTTCCTAACAGACGTCCCTGTCTGTGACGTACAGCGACCAGCCGACCGGCTATCTTTTTCTGGTTCCAACGGAATCGGGGCCAATCCTGTCTTTCATAAATATACATACTTATTCTCCGCATTATATGCGGCAATTATAGCTGATATTCTCCGCATTGGCAAAATGTTTTTCTTTTGAGCCAATTTCAAAAGTCCGTTGTTGTAG
>PNOB01000264.1 GCA_013824585.1 Desulfobacterium sp.
GGCAGAAATCGATAATGAAAGGATCTAAATTTATATGCAACGACACTTTACAGGTAGAAAAGCGCGCAAATGGGTTTTATCAAATCTGTTTCACCAGTTTGCCAACATGGCGGAACTGACGCCTATAATAAGAGGAATTCGAAAACAGACGGATGTGATCCGGAATGTACCGTATCGATTGGATGGAGGCAAGGCGAATTTGTTGGATGTGTATCGGCCCAGAAATCGAACCGGTATTTTGCCGGTGATGATCTATATACATGGCGGAGGGTTTACTCTCTGCTCCAAGGAGACCCATCGGGGCATCGCACTTCTGTTTGCCCGTTTCGGATTTCTGGTATTGAATATCAACTATCGTCTGGCTCCTAGATATCCTTTTCCGGCTGCTCTGGAAGATGTGTGCCATGCATACAAATGGGCGGTTGAACATGTGGAATCCTATGGAGGAGATAAAAACCGGTTATCTCTGGCCGGAGAATCCGCAGGCGCCAATCTTGTTATGGGCCTGACGATTGCAGCCAGTTATCAACGTCCTGAGCCTTTTGCAAGACTGGTCTGGGAAACCAATATCAAACCGGTTTCTGTCCAGATTATCGCGGGTCTCCTTCAGGTCAGCAATCCGGAAAGGTATTCTCGGGTCCGGAGGGCGAGATTGAAAAAGATGAATGATATATCCTATGACATTGTCCGGGATGTGGCAACGGCCTATCTTGGGAAGAAGTACAAACAACATGAAACGGAAAATGCCCTGAGTGATCCCCTTGTCATCATGGAGACCGCAGGACAGCCGGATTATCCCCTGCCGCCGATCTTTGCCGCAGTCGGGACAGCCGATATCCTGTATGACGATACAAAACGGCTGGAAAAATCACTCTGTTCAAAAACCGATCTGGCAGAGACCCATTACTATCCGAACGAACCCCATGTATTTCATTTCATGTCCTGGCGAAAAAATACACTTGGATTCTGGAAGGATTGCAGTCGTTTTTTGAATCAATATGCTCTGAAGGTGTAAGACTTTTTGCTTGACTACATCATAATGGCAAGCTACGTTACGTTTACCCATTTTACCGACACAATTTGGCAGAACATCCTCATCTTAACAAGATGTAATGGAGGCTGAGCATTTTCATTACCGGAGTTGATCAGATGAAATAGCAAGTGTTGAATGAAACGTCACTGAAATTTTCAGGAGATTCACAATGAGCACTAACAATACCGGATTTGGTGACACAATCGCACTGCGCAGGCAAGCGGAACGAATAGCTCAGAACAAGGCAGCCCAGATACCGAAGAATCTGACCCCGGAGGAAGCCCGGAAATTGATCCATGAGTTGCATGTCCATCAGATCGAGCTTGAAATACAGAATAATGAACTCTGCAAAACACAGCTCGAACTGGAAGCTTCCCGGGATCGGTATATCAATCTTTTCGATTTCTTACCCGTGGGTTATTGTACTCTAAACGAAAAAGGAATGATTGTGGAAGTCAACCTTACCGCGGCAAAGATGCTGGGTATAGCCCGAAGTGCTCTGATTCAGAATACTCTGACCCGGTTCATCCTCAGGGAAGACCAGGACATCAACTACCATAACCGCTTACATCTTTTTAAAACCGGTAATCCGCAGGAGTGTAATCTGCGGATGGTAAAAAAGGACGGAACGATCTTCTGGGCACATTTGGAAACCAGTGTTTCGCAGGATGCAGATGGATCTACCATAAGCCGTGTTGTGTTGAGCGACATCACAGAGCTCAAGTTTCTGGAGGATGAGCGCGAGTTGAAGGCAATTTTGGTTCAAATGTTTGATACGCCGGGCAATTTTCCTGAACGTATGGCTGCCCTGACCGCTTCCCTGCAAAGTTGGTCGGGATGCGAAGCGGTTGGCATCCGCCTTCGCGCCGGGGCTGATTATCCGTATTATGAGACCAGAGGATTCCCGCCAGCGTTTGTTCATGAAGAAAATCACCTTTGCGCGTTCGACCGGGATGGTGAACTCCTGCGTGACCGCGCAGGAAATCCTGTTCTCGAGTGCATGTGTGGTAACATTCTGAGCGGACGGTTCGATCCTGACAAACCATTCTTTACCGCGCATGGGAGTTTCTGGTCCAACAATACCAGCACCCTCATCGCCACTACCACTGAAACCGACCGCCAGGCAAGAACCCGCAACCGGTGTAATAGCGAAGGCTACGAATCGGTGGCACTTATCCCCTTACGAAGCAATCATCAGGTTTTCGGATTGCTGCAATTAAACGATCACCGTCCAGGGCGTTTCACTCCCGGTCTGATTGCTCATCTCGAAAGAATGGCCGACAACTTGGCTATCGCCCTTTCACGGATGCAGGCCGCAGAGGCCTTGCAGAAAATGCATGATGAGTTGGAAGTTCAGGTACAGGAACGGACCCGAGCCCTGACCTTGGTCAACGTTCAACTCTCTAAGGAGATCAAGGAACGCCACGAAGTCGAAGTGCAGTTGCGAAAAAGTAAGGAGATGCTTCAGACAATTTTTGATGGAATCTCGGACCCCCTGGTGTTATTGGGCAGGGATATGAGGGTGCGGAATTTGAATAAAAGTGCCAGTGTATATTTTTGTTTAACGGAACCTTGGAAAGCGATCGGCGAATTCTGTTACAAGGTATTCAAAGGAGAATCGAATCTCTGCAAGGGATGCAAAATTTCCATAGCATTTTTAAAGGCAGAGGATATGGAATTTGAGAGACAAGGCTTCATGGATGAATTCCGGGAGGAAAGGGTTTTTCTGTATCCATTAAATCTGAAAAATGGAAAACCCAGTGAGATCATTTATCGGATCAGTGATATCACCGAGAGGAAGGTATTTGAAAAACGATTGATTCAGAACGAAAAAATGGCATCCCTTGGTGTCCTGGTGTCCAGTATCGCCCATGAAATCAATAACCCCAATGCTTTTATCAGTTTTAATATTCCCATCTTAAAAGAATATATCGAACAGATGATCGAGATAATCGACAAGTATAGCAAGATGAATCCTGAACTGGAATTGTTTAACATGTCTTACCCGGAATTCCGTAAAGATATTTTTCGTCTGATTTTTAATATCGAACACGGTTCTGAACGAATCGGCGGTTTTGTTACCAATCTGAAGGAGTTCTCCAGGATAAAATATAGAGGAAAGGAAACCAGGATCGACTTGACTTCAGTTGTAGAAAAGGCTGTTTCCATTTGCAGGGCAAAGGTAAAAAAAATGGTTAAATCGCTTATCGTTGATATTCCGGAGGATTTTAAGCAGATCAATACTGATCCCATTGCCCTGGAGCAGATACTGATCAACCTGCTGATAAATGCCGCCCAGTCAGCGGATAAAGAGGATTCCTGGATCCGGCTGAGTGCTGCGATGGGGAACAATTGGCTGGATCATACCATTATCGAAGTGAAAGACAATGGATGCGGTATCGATGAAAAAAATATAGACCATATCCATGATCCTTTTTTTTCTACAAAAACACAAGACGAAGGAACGGGTCTTGGATTATTTGTCTGCCATAACCTGATTGCCAGTTTAGGTGGCCGTATCGAGGTTGAAACCAAAGTCGGAGAATTCAGCACTTTTCGAGTATTGATTCCCGACCTTGATAGAAGAAGAGAACAGAGGAAATAGTTTTTCCCCTCTGCTTATATGATTTCTTATCAATAAGTACTATAATTTGAGTATTAAGCCGTCTTACTCTGAATTCCGGTTGGGAAAGGGTGTGGAATGGATAACAGAATTCTTATCGTCGACGATGAACGAGATTTTCTTGAAAGTGTGAAAAGAGGCCTGGTAACGTATGGGTATAAACATGTCACTGTTGAGGAGTTCCCCCGGAAAGCGATATCCCTCTGTGAAAACGGGGCGGTTTTTGATATTGCTTTGATCGACATCACTATGCCGGATATCAATGGTGTGGAACTGCTTGAAATACTCAAAAAAATAAGTTCGACTACCGAATTTATAATGGTTACAGCGATCGACGAGGCAAAAGTCGCAGTGAACTGTCTGAAAAAGGGAGCTTATGATTATCTGGTAAAACCTTTTTCAAGAGAAGATTTGACCGCATCCATCGATCGTGCACTTGAAAGAAAAAAGCTGATCGATATTCTGGATCTTGGAAAAACAAAGTCTGTACCGAAACTGCAACATGTGGAGGCTTTTGAACCGATTATCTCGAAAACTCCAACTGTCTTAAGAGCGCTGAAGGAGGCGGAACTTCATGCTCAATGCGATGCGCCTATTCTGATAACCGGAGAAAGCGGAACCGGAAAAGATCTTCTGGCCCAAGCCATTCATAAAGCCAGTCCTCGGGCGAGGTTTCCCTTCACTCCTATCAACATGGCTTCTCTCACCGAAAATATTTTTGATGCAGAGTTTTATGGTCACACCAAAGGTGCCTATACGGGTGCGGAAAAAGATCGGACAGGCTATCTGGAGCAAACGAACCGGGGAACCGTGTTTCTGGATGAAATTGGTTCGCTGCCTTCCACGATTCAGGGGAAGTTGCTGCGAACTTTACAGGATGGTGAGATGATGAAGTTGGGTACCAGCATCACCCGGAAAGTTGATGTGCGTTTTATCGCGGCTACCAATTCAGACCTGGAAATGATGATGGCAAAAAAAATATTTCGTAAGGATCTCTACTATCGCCTTAGAGGGGGATGGATTCATTTGCCGCCTCTCAGGGAACGGAAGGATGACATACCATTATTGATCAGGAAGTTCCTGAAAGAAATTACCGGCCCCACAGGAAAGGTGGTTCTTGAAGAAAATGCCATGGATTTACTCATGAACTATGATTATCCGGGAAACATCAGGGAACTTCGGCATATCATCCAGTCCGCAGAGAGACTTTCCCAGGGGAAACCCATTACAGCAGAATCTCTATCCGTTACTATCAAAAAAAAAAGAAATCCATCACCGGTTCCGCAACAATCATCCCATGATCCGATCATTTCGCTCAAGGAAAATGAAAAAGATCATATTTTAAATGTTTACATCAAGACCAACCGGAATAAGTCCGAAACCGCCAGGCTCCTCGGGATCGGCATCAACACCCTCAGAAGAAAACTGGAATCCTATGATGAATGATACGTTTCAATACAGATCTGGCCTTTTCTGATGAGGACATGGATGTTCCAATAAAGCCTACCCCAAATTGGGTTGTATCCGATTAACGATCTGTATTCATAAATATTAATTTGCATAGACGTTCCAAATCAGGACAATGCAGAATTCGATCTGAATGGACTCAAAGAGCAAGTCTATATATTCCATTCATATTCAACATCCTATATTTATTTAACTTTATTTAAATATCGACTGAATATGCTTATTCGGCACATTCTTTGATAAGAGTGTTTTGAGGCCGATGGACTTGAAGAATAAGCTGCAAACCAAAAGCTGAAAGGAACAAATCGGTTAATAGCGCAGAGGTAAATGGAAATCGTGCGAAAACAGGATTGTCGATACGTTTTGATACCCAATGAACTGTATATATATTGTCAAAATTCCACAACACCGTGGGAGGTCAAAGACATCAGTATGGGAGGTCTGTCGTTTGAATATAGTCCAATCCACGGTGAGAAAATCAAATCTGAGATAATCGATATCGTGGGTAGTAACTATAAAAAAAGCGAACTGTCCGGCATTCCATGCAGTGTGATATTCGACTATTTTGTCCTTTCCGTAGGCCAACGATTCAGTGGTGAGAAAATCAGACGACGGGGTGTGAAATTTAATCAACTTATGGAAACGCAGGCCAGAAGTTTGGAGTTGCTTTTGGAAAATTTGCGAATAATGCCGGCATCTATGCACGAAAATGTGCGGTTTCACACCTTGGTGAATTTGTCATGATTTTCATTTTAAAAAACATTATGGATAATTGGATCTGCCGATCAGTATAATCATATGCTTATATTGATGAAAAGCCCCATTGATAGAGCAAGAAATCTGAATGCGAAAAACATGGAAGCCGAACGG
>PNOB01000265.1 GCA_013824585.1 Desulfobacterium sp.
TATACCAGAGAGGGAAATTTCAGTTTTAATCAAACCGGCAGCCTTGTGAATTCTCAAGGTTTTACAGTACAGGGATGGAGGATTGATCCTGCGACCGGATCATCCCAGGGTTCGTCGGGAGATATATCCATGACCCAGTTTACCTCTCCTCCGGTAGAGACAGCAACCATAACCCAGATTATCAATTTAAATTCAGAATCTGTGAATCATTCGCCTGGTGCAAACGGCCTTTCCAATACGTGGGATGGAACAGCCCCGAACAGAGAGTTTATCCCGGATCAAAGATATGAATATCAGACCACATCAAAAATTTATGATTCCCTTGGCGCAGCACATGATATGAGTATCTATTATGATAAAGCAGACACGGAATCAACCTGGGAATTTATGGTTACAGTGAATCCGGCTGAAGACAAACGGGTCAATGCAAATGGTGAAAATCTAGGATTGCTGGCCAGGGGTGTGATGCAATTTGGCAATTCAGGAGAAATTACAGGTATGTCACTGGAGGTCAATGATGGTGCCGGAAACTGGACGCCTCAGGATCTGTCATCGGATTTGAGCAATGGTTATTTTCAGGTAACACCGGATTTTCTGGGAGATGCAAACAACCCGAACCCCATGGCGGTTCAGCTCAACTTTGGTGTTTCGTATAACGGAAACAACTGGGTGAAGACCGTGCCGACCTCCACACAATATGCAGCCGCTTCCTCTTCGATGTTTTCAGCATCAGACGGTTACAATGCCGGTGAACTGGAATCGATTTCGGTCAGTCCGGATGGTGTCATTACCGGAAATTACACAAACGGCAATCAGGTGGAGCTGTTTCAGGTGGCAACGGCAAAATTTCAGAACCCCAATGGTCTGGAACAACTGGGAAACAACCTGTTTGCAGAAACAAGGGATTCAGGGTCGGCCATTACCGGAAGCCCGGGTACCGGCGGGTTGGGCAGAATTGTCCCCAATGCTTTGGAGATGTCCAATGTGGACCTTGTGGAAGAGTTTACAAACCTCACCTTGTTTAAGCGGAATTTTCAGGCCAATTTAAAAGTGATTGAGGTAGAGAATGAGTTGAAGGGGGATGTCATTAATATCATTTCCTGAAGAAAAGAAATCAACTTGAAGAGAGAAACTCCCATAAGGATCAAATGGACTTCCGGGCATCCATCAGTAGCCGGATATGATTTCTTTCTTCATCACAAATTGTTTGAATTGCAATTGAATCTTTTTCTTTGAATAGTTTTTTGATTTCATGAAAATATAACAGGGTATCTTTTTCAAACTGTATAGCGGTCTGAATCAATTGATCCAGAGACATCGAATGATCAAATTTCATAGATTCTGTAATCTCTGAAATCAATAACCGGATAAACATTCCGTATTCTCCAAACAGTTCATCCTGCAATGTTGGATCACCAGTGATTTTTTTGGAGAGTGATTTATACATGGCCTCATGGTTTTTCTCCTGTTCGATCAGAAACAATAACATGGTTTTGATTTCATCATTATCCCGTACAGATGAAACTGCATTTTCATAAAATTCTTTTCCTCTTTTTTCCAACCAGATGGCCACATCCAGAACCGATTCAATGGATTTGATGCTATCAATGAGATCAAACATTTTTTCTCCTCCGATGTTGGGTTGGTTTTTTTTCCATGGCAGGGTGCCTTGAAAAAATCATTCATAGGGTAATGAACAGTATGGAAGGCAGATACCTGTTTTGGAGGGGCATCTGCCTTTTTGAAAGGGCCGCCAATAAACAGCAATTACTTTTTAGGATGGCATTTTTTGCATGTGACGGGAGCGGCCTTGGTATTATTCTTTTTGTTAAATGCCTTATGACAGCCCTGGCAATTCATATGGATGGCTTCATGATGAAAGGTCAGTGCATCTTTTTTGGAAAGCTTGCCTTTGGGTTTCTTGTCGGTCTTGCTGTGACATTCAATACAGTTTTGAACATTATCTCCATCTTTCAGGTTGGTCAGGGGTTTGTTTTTTTCATCATGATGGCAGTCACCACAGCCGTCCTTGTATTCAACAACATGCTTTTTATGTGTAAATTCAACGATACCTTTTGTGTGCTCCTTGTATGCCTTATTTTCCATCTTGATTACATCCTGAACTGCCGTGCCTGCATAAAGGCTTCCAATACCGGCAATAAAAACAACAGCAACACTGATCAGCGCAATTTTGAACAAAGAATTCATTTTTCCGTATTCCTCCCTTGAATCATTTAGTATGTGAAAGAAAAGACTTCAATAAATACATAGGTAATCGGCAGATAAGATTTTCGCGAATCTATCAAGTACACGGTGGGATGTCAATTCAATAATAGTCTGCGTGCAAGCCCGGAGAGGCGTTCTCTGGGCTTGTCGTTATTCACTGCAGTGGATAATGCCTTGCGGGTACCGATAAGGATGACCAGATTTTTTCCCCGGGTCATGGCGGTGTACAAAAGGTTTCGTTGCAGCATGATATAATGCTGGGTCAGCAAAGGTACAATCACCACCGGATATTCCGATCCCTGGGATTTATGGACAGAAATCGCATACGCCAGGGACAGCTCATGCATCTCCTCTGCTTCATAAACGACCGTCCTGCCTTCATAATTGACAGTCACCTGCCGGGTCTGGTTGTCAATCAATGAAATGGTTCCAATATCTCCGTTAAATACATCTTTTTCATAGTTGTTTTTCAGGTGCATGACCTTGTCGTCTTTTTTATAGGTAAATCCCATGATTTCCATTCCGGTATTTCCCGGATTCAGGATGTTCTGAAGTTCCTGGTTCAGATTGATCGTGCCGATCAGACCTTTGTGCATGGGGGTCAGCACCTGAATATCCCGTATGGGGTCATAGCCGAACCGATTGGGAATCGAATCCGAACAGAGTGTTTTAATGGTTTCGACTACTGTATTGGGATCGCTTTGCTGAATAAAATAGAATTCGGAAAGTTCATCATCTGTTCTGGCGGTATGAAAATCAGGAACCTCTCCTTTTTGATTCCAGTCTCTGACCATGTGGGCATTGATGATAATCGGGCTTTCCTGTGCCTGCCTGAAAATGGTTTTCAGATAATACACAGGAATGACATTGGATTGAATGATATCTTTCAGGACATTTCCCGGTCCAACCGAAGGAAGCTGGAAAACATCTCCCACAAGGATCAGAACTGAGGTCACCGGAACAGCCCGGATCAGGTGAAACAGTAAAAGCGTATCCACCATGGATGCTTCGTCAATGATAATCACATCCGCGTCAATGGGGTTGTTCTGGTTGATCTCAAACCGCTCCTCTTTCAGATTGTATTTTAATAGCCGATGGATGGTTTTGGCATCCCGCTGTACAACTTCGGAAAGACGTTTGGCAGCACGTCCGGTTGGGGCGGCAAGCACTACGAGTTTTCCCAATCGCTCAAAAATGGCATTTACAGACCGGATCAGCGTGGTTTTTCCGGTTCCGGGCCCTCCGGTGATGACAGCGGCACGATGGTTCAGGATCTGTTCCAGAACATCGAGTTGTCCGGCGGAGAGTTTGATGGCAAGCTTTTTCAGTATTTCCTGGGTAATCTGTTCCGGATTCATGCTCAGAGGCGGCATGGGAACGGATAGCAATGCCTTGAACCGATTGGCGATACCCTGTTCAGCCTGATACAGTTCTTTTGAATATACGGCTTTTTCATCTTGTGCATCTTGATAATCTTCGATCACCAGGGTGCCCTTGTCCGCCAGTTCTTTCAGGGCGCATGCTGCGGTTTCCAGATCAATCTGGAAGGTCTGATGGCACTGATCGATGATTTTTGTATCCGGAAAAAAGGTATGGCCGTCATTTTCCGCCTGACCGATGAGGTACTGAATGCAACCCCGAACCCGCTTGGGGTCACTTTTGGAAGCGCCGTTGTGCTGGGAAATTGCGTCGGCAATCACAAAGCCGATGCCCGGAATATCTTCGGCAAGCTGGAAAGGATCGTTTTTCAGGATATCCAATGCACCCTCTCCATATTCTTTCAGGATGATGGCACTGTAGGAACCTTTGATTCCTCTGGCTTGCAAAAACTGCATCAGTTCCCGTACAATATGATGCCCTTTCCATGAATTTTCAATCCGTTGTGCTTTTGCCTTTCCGATTCCATGGATCTCTGTCAGCCTTTCCGGATACTGTTCTATGATTTCAAGTGTTTTTGGGCCGAAATACTGGACAAGGCGTCTTGCGATCAATGGGCCGATATTTTGAATCACACCGGACTCAAGATACTTTTGAATCCCCTCGATAGTTTCCGGCAGACTGACCTCAAAGGTTTCGATCTTGAACTGCTGACCGTACCGGGGGTGGGTTTCCCAGTTCCCGCTTACGCGAAGGGTCTGACCCGGTGAAACACCAGCCATGAACCCGACAATGGTGATCATGCTGTTGGATTTTCCGGTGGCCAGCCTTGCAATGGTATAGTGGTTTTCTTCGTTCTGAAAGGTAATCCGTTCCAGGTTTCCCTCGATCATGATCATGCGGTTTTTACGCTCCCTATCATCCATTGGGCAGCATCCAAAAGGTTTTCTGCCACATAATCGAGAAAAATCTGTTTTGCAGCCAGGGTGTCTATGGCTGCCAGGCCGTTTCCGGTTTTGACAAGAATCAGCTTTCCACATCCGGCATTTTGGGCGCATTCAATGTCTTTGGCACTGTCCCCCACCATGAATGCCCTTTCCATATCGATTTCATATGCATTCTGAGCCTGTTGAATCAGGCCAGGGAGAGGCTTGCGGCAACGGCAGTGTTCTTCCGGAGTGTGTGGGCAATAAAAGATATCGGTGATATGACCGCCCGAGGCTGCGATCTCCTGTTTCATCATGGAAAACATATGTTCAAGTACTGAAAGCGGGACCATCCCCCGATTGATCATGGACTGATTGGTAATCAGGAAGATCTGAAAATTGTTCCGGGTCAACAGCCGGAGGGCTTCCAGGCTTCCGTCAATAAAAGCAAACTCCTCCCAGCTTTTGATATATCCGGGAGAATCAACATTGATCACACCATCCCGGTCCAGGAATACGGTTTGTATCTGTTTTTTTTTCATGATTCTCAAAACCATTATTCAGCGACAATAAAAGCATCGGTATAACCTGCTTCTGCCAGCAGGCTTTCTTCCTTCATGATCTGTTGAAGAGAGGTGTATTTCCCGACCCGCACACGGTAGAAAATTTCCTGTCCGGCGTCATACAGGGATATGTGTGCATTCTTGTATTTTGTATTCAGGTTCTGCACAAGCCTTTCTGCATTGTCTTTGTTTTTGAATGCGCCAACCTGAAAGGTAAACGTACCGGAATCATAATTGACGGGTATAAATCTGTCGGTGTTTCCGATGGCCGGGTCGGATTTTTTGCAACACCTAAGGCAACCACAACAACCGGCGCTGTTCCCGGTCCGACTATTTCAAGCTTTCTGGCAGCCGTATAGGAGAGGTCAATGATCCTGTCGCCCACAAACGGGCCCCGGTCGTTGATCCGCACAATCACTTCCTTACTATTGTTTTTATTATACACGCGAACCCATGTCCCAAGGGGAAGGGTTTTGTGCGCTGCTGTCAGGGCGTACATATCATAGATTTCACCGTTGGAGGTCTTTTTACCGTGAAACTGTTCTCCATACCAGGATGCAAGTCCATCCTGCTGGAAGTCTTTGGCGCTGGGTACGGGTTGATACCATTGTCCCAGAACCTTGTATGGTTTTGGATGGCCGGGTAAGGCTTTTGGGGGCAAAGGCGCGGTTGGCCGTCTGGCACAGCCGAAAGCAAAAGCCATGCAGAGAAGCATGATAATGGAAAGTCTAATGAAACCGGAAAACGGGTTCAGGGTAAAATGTCTGTTCATGGACAACTCATTTTTCATAAGAGTAAAGGTTCTTTCAGGCCTTAACACAGGTTTTAATAATGATTCAAACTGTTTTATGGATCCATTGTGTTTTTTTATCGATCGGATAAAAA
>PNOB01000266.1 GCA_013824585.1 Desulfobacterium sp.
AAAACCATTGGAAACCTTTCTTTCAAATCCGCCTGGGTATTGGGATCGATCTGTGAGAAACTGTTAACACCAGTGGGTATCCGGCCACCGATCACCCGTCTGGCAGCGGCTATCATGGGGAAAAACAATAATGTGGATGCAGGTCGGGCAAAGGAGGAGTTGGGGTGGTCTACTCGAATTCCTCAGGATCAGGCCATGAAAGAGATCCATGAGTGGGTTCTGGAAAGCTATCGGATTCCGGGAAAAAGAAGATAACCGATTTTAAGAACCAGTAAAGTCTATCGTACCGGCGGGGCAATTTTTTTTAGTAAACCGGCAACAAATAGATGAATCTCCTATCAACCATCCCGTCATTCCAGTGAAAGCCGGACACGCAGTGAAGCGTAGCGCTATCCAGTATTTTCAGCGATATGGATTTTTGCGCATAACGATTTTGAATCGCAACCTCATACTTCATCACCATCCTGTTTGTGAAGGTTTGACCCTTCTCCTAATTCTCCGGCCCTGGATTTTTTCCATTTTATCATGCATTATTGACATACGGGTCAATTGAAAACAGTCAGGAAGACATTTTCAGGACAAAACAGGAGGTTGTATTTTTGCGATATCAACGCTCGAATTATATTGACATATTGAATAAAATTATCTATACCAGATCGAAATCAGATCGGGAAAATATTTTTCTTCTTTTATAGAAGATGTACAGTTGATGAAAAGAATGGGCGATGCACCAGAACCAATAACAGGAGGTCCTAAAAAAATGTATAATGAAACAAAACCTGTGTTTGAAAAAACAAGAAATACTGTTTTTTCCATTCGAGAAAAATTAAACCAGGTATTCCTTGGTCAGTTATTGGAGATCAGGGCCAATACCCGGCCTGATTTTCCGGTGCTCACCTTTGAAAACAATAAGGATCCAGACTTTATCCAGACCTTTCGGGATCTGCATGAGAACTCCCACCGGTTTGCAAAAGCGCTTCTGGATGCCGGGCTCCGAAAAGGAGATACCTATGCAGCCATTATGTACAATTATCCGGAAATGATGCATCTTCTTGCGGCCGGCAGTATCATCGGTGCCATTGTCGTGCCCATTGATCCCCGAACCAAAGGGGACAAGCTGGCCCATATGGTTTCCAATTCAAGAAGTAAAGTGATTTTCACAACTGCGGATCTGCTGGAGAATATTGAGCCCATAAAAAATAAAATTCCAAATGTTGCCCATATTTTTGTGTCTGAAAAACCACGAAAGCCGGCAACAGGGGACGCTTCGAAATATCGTTCCATGCAGGAGATTCTTGAGGCTCCTTTCCAGCATGTTGACTATGTATCATCCAAACCCAGCCATCCCATTCAGATTGTCTATACATCCGGAACAACCGGTGATCCCAAAGGTGTTTTAAACGAGAGTTTCCGGTTTCCGGTTTATGGATATGTGTTGAGCCGGTACTGGAAGTATGATTCGAGCGACACTCTATATACCGGCCTTTCCCTTACCCACGGAAATGCCCAGGGGTGTACCTATGCTCCGGCAGTGTATCGAAGCATCAAGGCTGTTTTCAGCACAAAGTTTACCAAAAGCCGTCTGTGGGATATTACCCGAAAATATGGTGTTACCAGCTTCAGTATGCTGGGAGGCGTTGCAGCCGGTATCTACAATGAGCCGCGAAAGCCCAATGATGCGGATAATCCGGTTCGGCATGTTGTAAGTGCCGGAATGCCCCGGGCCATATGGGAAGATTTTGAAAAACGGTTTAACGTGAGCATTCTGGAGTGGTACTCCACCCTTGAAGGCGGCGGATTTGCACGCAAACCCATTGGCGAAGGGCCTATCGGCAGTTTTGGAAAACCCATCGGCCTGTTCAGCATGAAGGTTGTGGATGAAAATGACAACCCTTGTCCGCCCAATGTTCAGGGAGAGGTTATCGCAAGAATAAAAGGGATACCGGCTTTTGTGAATTATTATGACAACCCCGAAGCCAGCAAGAAAAAGACCATGGGTGGATGGAACCGGACAGGAGATATTGCTCATATTGATGAAAATGGATGGTATTACTTTGACTATCGCGTGGGCGGCGGTCTTCGAAGATCAGGGGATTTTATTCAGGCCGACAATGTGGAAAGAGTCATCGGAGAGCATCCGTCTGTAAGCGAGGTTTCCGTATTCGGGATTCCTGCAGAAAGCGGAGCGCCGGGCGAATCCGATCTGGTTGCAGGTGTTGTGTTGTTTGAAGGCTATGAGCGTGATCCCGCATCGCTGTTTGAAACTGCCCGGAAGGGGTTGGAGGCCAACAGTGTGCCCAGCTATCTTCTTTTCCTGGATGAGATACCCAAGACCATCAGTGAAAAGCCCCAGGAGCGGTTTTTAAAGGAAAAATTCGAGAACAACAAGGAAGATGTTTTTAAAGCAGAAGACTACAGATGATAAAACCATGGATATCACCTTCATCTGTGAGTTGATCCAAATCAGTTCGTATTCATCCATTTTGAATACGAACTGATTTTTTTTCCCACATTTTTTCCCCACCCCTGTGCCACACCAGACATTGACGAACCTTTTTGTTTCCATTATACTTTGTTCGGTATGACTTGTCGTCATCGTATTCATTGGTTTGCCATTGACAAGAATGATAAAGGAATCCCGGATGTCAAAGAAAATTAAAATACTGGTAGTGGATGACAGCGCCATGATCCGCAGTCTGATTCGAAAGGAGCTTCAAGAAGAAGGATATCAGGTTGTCGAGGCCAAGGACGGACCGGATGCCCTGCGCCATATTTCAGAAGGATTCAGGCCGGATTTGATAACACTGGATATTGATATGCCGAAAATGGATGGCTTTGAAACCTGTAAGCTTTTTTTGGAAAAGCATCATGCAGATGATCCGTTTTATGCGAAAGATAAAAGGATACCTGTGGTCTTCATTACCGCCAATGACAGGATGAACGATCGGGTAAAGGGGTTTAATATAGGGGCAACCGATTTTGTGACCAAGCCGTTCGCCAAAGGCCGGTTGCTTGAAATTGTCAATAAAATCTTGAAACCAAAACAGCACTTAAAAGGAATGACCGCCCTGGTGGTTGATGACAGTGAGATCGCCCGAAAGATCATTACGGAAAATCTGCAACGGGAAGGGCTTAAAACGATTGAGGCGGTGCATGGAAGGGCCGCCTATGAAATTATAAAACAGAAGCCCGATGAGATTGATATTGTCATATCCGATCTTCTGATGCCTGAAATGGATGGCGAAGAACTGTGTACCCGGATCCGAAAGGAATTGAACCTTCAGGAGATTCCGGTTATCATTTTAACGGCAATCGCAGATCACACCAAGCTGCTGACCGTCTTTCAGGCCGGTGCAACGGATTATCTTGTAAAGCCGTTTTTCAAAGAGGAGCTTCTTGCAAGAATCAATGTTCATCTGGAACATACCCTGTTGAATCAAAAACTAAAGAAAACCATTCAGCAGCTTAAGATAGTTCAGGAAGAAAAAACATTGAAGGAAAAATTGCAGGGCGCACTGGAAATGGCCGGCGCGATCTGCCATGAAATGAATCAGCCCCTTCAAAATATCATTGGATATGCAGAAATCCTTGGAATAAATATTTCTCCTGACAATCCTGCTTATCGGAACATCAGCATGATCAAGGATCAGATAGACCGTCTGGGAGCCATTACAAAAAAATTGATGCGCATCACCCGATACAAGACAAAGTCCTATGCCGGTGACAGCAAAATTTTTGACATTGATCAATCTTCCGATTAAATCCGCTTCTGATCAGGAAACGACATGGGTATTGAAAAAACAGCAGGCCTGAACCTGGCGGAAATCATTGAATACAATGGAACGGACAGGGAGATCAAAGACCGTACATTTATGATGTTTCGGCAGGAAACGAATGAGATTGAGCACGTTTCCTATGCGGATTTTTATACAAAATCCCTGCAATGCGGCCATCTGATCCAGCGAAAAAAAGAAGAACAGGGAATCAAGGCCTTTACCCGTTTCCATGTCGGCGTGTTCATGCAGAATATTCCGGAGTTTTTTTATATCCTTGGCGGCTGCGCGTTTACAAATTCGACACTGGTCGGCATCAACAATGCTCAAGTTGGAGACAAGCTTGCATTTGACATCAACAATGTGGATATGAATCTTCTTTTTGTGGATACAGCCATCCAACCGGGTACGGATGGTTCTTTCCTGGATACGGTGTTGAAGGCAAAGTATAAAAATGGTTTTTCAAAACTGGACGATTCCCATATCATTTCCATTCAAAAAAGCAAGAATGAGAACATATCCTTTCTATATCAACAGCTTGAACAGTATGGATCTGCAATTGAAACGTTTGTTCCAATCCCGCTGGATGTTTCCGGCGCTGCGCTGGTCATCTTTACATCCGGTACGACTGGAGCTCCGAAAGGGATCGAGATCTCCTGGGAAAAAATGACCCATGTGGGGATTCATGCAACTGGAATCCTGAACTATACAAAGAAGGATGTGGGTTATGTCTGTATGCCTGTCAATCACTCCAATTCACTTTACCTGAATGTCATGCCTGCGATCATGAATGGCGCGAAAATTTTCCTGCGAAGAAAATTCAGTGTATCCGGATTTATCCGGGATATCCAGGATTCCGGTGCAACCATATGGAACTGTGTAGGAGATCCGGTTCAATATCTGCTGAATCACTTTTCACGGGAAAACAGAAACCATGACTACCGGAATCTGCCCCTTCGAACTGTGATCAGTACAGGAACCAACTCCGTCAACCGGGCGCAGTTCACCGATCTGTTTGGACTGGATATTTTTACAGAAGTATATGGCTCCACAGAAGCAGGCGCATTGACTGCCGTGGATGAAACCACTCCCCCATGCAGCGTCGGAAGGCTGTTAAAAGATGTTCGTATCGTGAACGAAGAAACCTTTCAGGAGTGTGAGAATGCAGTATTGGATGAAAACGGAGCCATTACAAATCTTGGCAGATGTTCAGGGGAAGTGGTGGTCAGTCAGGCCTCCCTGGGTGCATCAGCGTTTACAGGGTATTACAAGCTCCCGCAGGAGAGTTCTAAAAAACTGATTTCCATCCAGGGGGAGATGTTTTACCGGATGGGCGACCTGGGTGCTATTGTGGAACAGGATCATGTCAAATATTTGATCTTTCTTGGCAGAACCGGAGACTGGATACGGCATAAAGGAGAAAACTGGGCACCGGTGGATGGAATCCGAGTCACCGGAAAGTACAAAGGTATCATCAATATGGGTATCATCGGCGTTCCCCAGAGCACAGGCAGGGAAGATGACCCCATGTATATTATTCAGATCCGGAATGATGATCCCTTTGATATCCGGGGTTTTTATGTTTTTTGCAGAAAAAACCTGCCCCATTATATGCTTCCCCGGTTTATCCGGATCATGGAAAGTCTCCCCATGACCGAAACCCTGAAATTAAAGAACTCTTTATTGAAAAAGGATTTTTACTACCGGGATGAAGAACTGGATAAAAACCAGTATGATCAGATTTACGAGATTCAAAACCATGAGATATTTGTTTTTCAGACGCCCCAGTATCAGAAGGAAATTGCCAAGTTCGTAGATCCGACAAACCAGGATACCCTGAAAGCCTTTACCGGTAACAGCGATCTTTTTTCAGCCAATGCAAGCCAGAACAGGTAAGACTATTTTCATAACCCATTCAGGAGATTAGATGAATTCATCATTATCCATCAGCCGGTTTCAGAAACAGATGATGGCCGAACACTATAAAAGGGCGGTTGACTGTAAAAACAGCGGAAAGCCGGTTGTGTATGTGACCGCAACTTTTCCGGTTGAGATTGTCCGGGCTTTTGAGCCGGATATCGCCATTGTGTATCCGGAAAACCATGCGGTCAATCTGATTGTCAACGGCATGGCGGAAGAACTGGCTGAGATCGCCGCTGCACGGAA
>PNOB01000267.1 GCA_013824585.1 Desulfobacterium sp.
GATTTATCATCCACCCCGGAAGCCATTCTTCTCGGTCTGTCTGAAATTGATCTTGTACGCCTGGAAATTAAAATGGAAGATAAGCTGTTTATCTATTCCTGAATTAGGTTGACTGAAAAGGCTTGTATGTCTTATCATGAATTTTTCTTACAGATTCAAAATAAGGGCATAGAATTCAAACATGAGAGATATCAATTTCAAAATCCATACAATCGATCCTTGCGGAGCAAGGCGTGGACAATTTACAACAGCCCATGGCACTGTTCAAACTCCGGCATTCATGATTGTCGGGACAGCAGGATACGTTCGCAGTACCACTCCGAAAGATATAGATGAAACAGGAACACAAATACTGGTCGCCAATACATACCATCTTTCCAGTTCAGAAAGATTGTCCACGGTCAAGCGTGCCGGCGGTCTTCATAAACTGATGGCATGGAATAAAACAATTTTAACAGATTCAGGCGGTTTCCAGGTATTTTCACTGCCGGGCAAAACAGTCACTGACGAGGGGGTCTCTTTTTCCTTCAAGGAAAACGGTGAACGGCTGTTCCTGAGTCCTGAACGTTCAATGGAAATTCAACGGGATCTGGGTGCGGACATTGTAATGGCCTTTGATGAATGTGTCGAATATCCGGCAGAAAAGGAATATGTATGGCAATCCATGCAGCGAACAAAAATCTGGGCGGAGATCTGTCGAGAGTTCAAGCTTCAGGATCATCAATTCCTGTTCGGGATTGTCCAGGGAGGAGTTTATCCGGATTTACGCCGGCAAAGTGCACGGGATATTACAGCCGTTCCCTTTGACGGTTTTGCCATCGGGGGTGTCAGTGTAGGAGAAGGATATGATTTGATGACATCCGTGGTTTCCACGACCGCTCCAATGCTGCCGGCGAACAAGCCCAAATACTTGATGGGGGTTGGATTCCCGGAAGATATTTTTTCAGCAGTATCATTGGGGATCGACATGTTTGACTGTATCATTCCCACCCGTTTGGCAAGGGTCGGAACCCTGTTTACGCGTATCGGGAAAATACGGATCATGGACAAATGCTATATGAAGGATCAATATCCCATTGATACAAACTGCCGGTGCTACACCTGCAGAAACTATTCCCGTATGGTATTGCGCTATCTTTTTTTTGCACGAGACGGTCTGGCCGAAACCTTGGCGACAATCCACAATGTCACCTTTTATCAGGATCTGATGACCGATATCCGGTCAGCCATTGAACAGGGTAATCTGATTTCATTCCAGGAATCCTGGTTGAAAAAATATAAAAAAAGGGCGACTCAGCGATCAAAATAAAAACAATACAAATCCAATCCTGGAGCTTTCTTCATGTTCTCAAAAAAAAACCGAATATCATCCGGCGTGAGCCAGTTGGATCATCTCCTCGGCGGCTTGTTCATTGGAGACAATGTCATCTGGTATGACAACGCTGGCAGCCTGGCCTCTCCTTTCTGCATGAATTTTATCCAGGTCTCTCAGACACAAAACAAACCCTTCATCTATGTCAGTTTTGACCGTTCCCCGAAAAATCTGCTGGAAAAACTAGGCCCTCTGGCGGAAAGCCAACACTTAACGATCCTGGACTGTTTTACCCACGGCAAAGGGGATGGTTCGGAAATATTCAGCAAATTTTATGAAAAGGACGGCGCCCGATGGCCCTATCAAATCATCAAGGTTAACGAACCCTGGAAACCGGAAAAGGTGATCGAATCCGTATATGGGCTACACAAAACCATGAAAGGGGATGTCCGGTTTGTATTCGAAAGCCTTACCGGGATGCAAGATCTCTGGAAGGGAGAAGAACATATCCTTAAATTTTATACCCATTCCTGCCCCCGGTTGTATGAACTGGATACGATTGCTTACTGGATCATTGAAAAAGGCGCTCATTCCGATCGATTAAAAGCCCATATCAATCAGATTGCCCAGGTTGCCATTGACCTGTCCATCAAAAGGGGAAAATCAGCCCTGACCATACTGAAAGCTGAAAAACGAAAACCCGATACACTGAATAAAGCAACTGAGTTCTGGAATGACGGCATGACAATCCATTTTGACTCAGAGCGTCACAGAACGTCTGGCCGGATCAACCTTGGATTGCGGATTAAAGAACTTCGTTCCAAACAGGGATTATCCCAGAAAGAGCTGGCCAATCTGGTAGGTGTGACCCCCAGCACAATTTCACAGGTGGAAAGCAATTCCATCTATCCGTCCTTGCAAGCACTTTTTAAAATGGCGGAAATACTTTCCGTTGATATCAGTTCGTTTTTTCAAGGACAAACAGACCTGAAGAATCAGGTTGTTTTTTCTTCCAGGGAAGGCGTAAAAACAGCCTTTCCGGACCTTCCCAAGGGTTGTATTGCAGGTAAACTATTGACTCCGATTGATTTTGATTCCAAAGCCGAAGCCTACATTATTGAAATTTTACCCAAAAAAAATCTGCCATTTCATTTTTTCAACCATAAAGGCAATGAGATTGGATATGTTTTATCCGGTAAGCTGCAAACGCAAATCAACAATGCCGTACACACCGCAAATGAAGGAGATATCATCTATTTAACTTCAGAAATGCCGAGCCAATGGAAAAATCCAGGTACGAAAACAGCAAAGCTGCTGTGGATAAAAATCAGATAGCGGACGGATAGAAAAAAAAGGCTTTCCGGAATTTATCCCGAAAAGCCTTTTCAATTTTGCTGTCCATGCCGTTATTTAATAGCGATCATCCAGATGTCTATTTCTGATTGATCCCTAAACACCCGTTTACGAATTCAGGATCTTTCGGGCGCTTTCATCATTCACATCTGCTACATGGGGGATGCCTGTTTCTTTTGAAGTCTCCCGGTTTCCAGCAAAGATATCCTGCCGTGTAAGCTGACTCACGGAAAATTTTCTTGCACCAGCCAGAAGCTGCTGCAGACCGCATGAAAGTTTATCTACCATTGTCCAGAAAGCGATTGCACCATATGGAATATTTTTCATCTCACTCTTTCCAACCTTTTTCTCGACGTCAAAATAAGATGCGAATATTTCCTTGGCGGTGTTTCCAATGCTTTGTACAGATCTCGGAAGCTCGTTCCAGTTCCCGTTAACATCCGCTTTTCTATCTGCGTGAATTGCGCCTTCAATGTTAGAACCGACAAAGCCGGGAATCATGATCGCACGTCCCATGCAGATCAGTTTTGCAAATGGTGCTCCCAGAGCCAGTGCTTTAAAAATATGATCTTCCAGTGCAAAACCACCGGCAAAAGACATATCCACAACACTCTGGCCTTTGGCTGAAAGGATACTTGCATATTCATATGCTTTTGAATGCAGGTTAATGGAAGGCACACCCCAGCTCTGCATCATGTTCCAGGGACTCATTCCAGTACCGCCGCCGGAACCGTCAATAGTGAGAAGATCAAGTTTTGCATCTGTTGCAAATTTAATTGCCATGGCAAGTTCTTCCATGCCATATGAACCGGTCTTCAGGGTAATTCTTGAGAAACCAAGACCTCGAAGATATTCAACACCGCTCATGAAATCTTCGCGAACCTGCGCCACTGTATCCAGATTTGTACCTCCGAGACGGCTATGACGTGCAAAAGATTTGATTGAACCATTTTCAAACGCCGCTTTCACTTCAGGACTTCTTGGGTCCGGATCGACTACATAGCCACGATCCTTTAAAAAGAGAGCATAATCAAGGCTGGTAACCTGAATTTCGCCACCGATATCTTTTGCACCCTGTCCCCATTTCAGCTCGATGATCACCTTATCGCCATATTTTTCTGCAACAAATTCGGCAACCCCATTACGGGTATCTTCAACATTAAGTTGAACGATGATCGCGCCATATCCTTCAAAGTATCTAAGATACTGGTTAATCCGTCTCTCCAACTCAGGGGCTCGTTTGATTTTTCCTTTTCTCTCTTTGCCGTTAGCAATTTCAGATTCTCTGTCAACTCCGACAACATTCTCGCCGATAACAACCGGGATACCACAGAGGGCACCACCGATTGCAAATGAATCCCAATATTTTTGTGCAATAAAGGTTGATCCAAGAGCCCCGGTCATCAGCGGAAGACGGATCTTTGTTTTTACATTTCGACCGAATTCAGTACCCAGGTTAACATTCGGAAAAATACAGTCATCCGGATCATTGCTCATATTGCTGTGGAGACCGTGCGCACCATAAGCATACCCCTGGATACGGAGCGAATTGTATGAAACGCCAACATGGGTTGTGTTGTTGGATCCGGCTGTTACCAAGCCAAAGCTTCTCGGATACAGCAGCTTACGGCCAACCAGGCTTGAAAGCCATGTTTCACACTTGCCTTCACAATCGGCGCGACAAAGTGTACAGAGTCCTGATTCTGCAACATTACCACGATTTGTTGTCCCGAGTACGTCATTGTTTTTTGAAAATCTCATTGTTAACTCTCCTTTTTGATTAAATGATTTTCCCGGAGGTAAAAACCGACCCCCAAAGACCCTGAACGCAAAAAGGCGCCTGTTCTTTTAGAAGAACCAGACGCCTTTGTCTATTAACTGAATTGCAAATTCGCGGCACGCCGTTGTGCCTTGCTTGACTGCAACTTAAAAAATTTGATTAAAATTAACTACACTTATTCAATAATGTCAAGAAAGAAATAGAAATAAAGTAAGTTGGAATGATGTCAATGCAAAAAATTTTTGGGGTTGAAATTTAAACAGGGAATCCGGAAAGGAAAATCAAACAGAGGCTATCCGTAAAACATTTCATCGGAAAGAAGAATGGCCTCAGCCACGCTTCGTATGGATTTGCGGGAATCCATGGCGCGTTTTTGAATCCACCGGTACGCTTCATCGATTCTCATCCCACGACGCTTCATCAGGATCTCCTTGGCACGTTCGACCGTCTTGCGCATTTCCAGTTCTTCCTGAATCACCCTGGTTTTTACCATCAACTCTGTATTCAGGATGGCAACTGCTGCCTGGTTTGCAACTGCTGTTAATAGATTGACTTCGGTATCTGAAAAATCATAAGGACTGGACGTGAAACAGTTCAGGACACCAATCACCTTCTCATCCTTTAACTTGAGAGGGACACCGATCATGGATACGAGACCTAGCTTTTTGGCCATTTCTTTTTCTTTAAACCGTTTGTTTTTCAATACATCCTTAATGATAAGAGGCTGTTTATGCGTAGCAACATACCCCACAACCCCTTCATTTGTATTCAACGAACGATCCTTCATATATTCAGGAGCAATTGCCTGAGTAGCCTTGAGACGAATTACCGGCGGGTTTTCATCTTCATCGATCAACCATAAAGAGCAAATTGTAACCCCCATGGCCTGGGCAGTGACCATAACCACCAGTTTCAGAAGATCTTCAAGGTAAAGCTCCGAAGTGATAGCCTTGCTGATATCGGTCAACGCCCTGATATATTCATCATATGTTTTTTCATTCAGACGATGCACAGATACTCCTCATAATGAGATGGCTTTTATTTATTGGTTCTGCCTTTCCTGAAAACCGGAGCGGATTTATCCTGATGAATGCTCATCCGGAAACGGAACAGAAACCATTATATCTGCTTTTATAGAAATAATCTTTTTTTTTCAACAGTTGTCACAACGATTTCCCCAAAGGGGGTTTCCGCCCCTTTAACCTTCAAAGTAATTTAAACTTAAAAATATAATGATTTATTATTGAGAATCACTTTATCATTATTGAATATCTTCCATGGAAATTAAGGAGAGATTATTGATGTGCCGCTTGCTTGCAATAACCTCCGACAAATTTATTTATCGGTTATTGGGTTGAACGGACTGAATTTGAAAAATCAGAAGCCCCCCCATCAGCAGAAGAACGGAAGATATCTCCTGTTATTCCATCGCAAGCTGACCATGAGCCTTTCCGATCAAATCCGAAATAGGGA
>PNOB01000268.1 GCA_013824585.1 Desulfobacterium sp.
ACCCTGATGATCCTGAAACAGTTGAAAAAGCAATCAGAAAGGCTTTAACAGATGATGAGCTTGTAAATCAGGCTTCAAACATCAACTATAAAGTTATAGAAGAGCGGCTTGATATTTCAATTTTAAAAAATAAAACAATAGAATTCTATAAAGAAGTCACAAAAGAAAAACGGTCTTACCAATCTTTCAACCGAAGGAAGCACTGATGGAAAATATTTTAAACAAAATGCGCCCATTTGTAAGCAAATATATAAACGGGTTATTAAAATCAATTAAGCAGGCACGTCAGCCACAAAAAAAAATTGACCTTTTTCTTAATCTTTCAACAATCTGCAATTATAATTGTATTTTTTGCAATAGAAATGTAACGAAAAAAATTATCCGACTACATGAAATTGTTAACATAAATGAGTTTGCCGAACATGCGCGTATGGTTGATATTACTGGATATGGAGAAATCACTTGTCATCCAGATTTTCTTGAAATCATCAGGTTTTTTTATAATAAAAATATAGCTATTCGATTTGTAACCAATGGATCAAAACTAACCAAGGAGTCTGCAGACTATTTAGTGCGCTCTAAAATTTTTGAAATTGTGATCTCCCTGAATTCGTTAACGCCGGAAACATACACGCGGTTGCATGGTGATCACACAAGTCTCGCTAACACTTTGGAAAATATAGAATATTTATTTTCACTTCCCCATAATTTCCCAATTCGATTAAGTTTTGTTATCACCAGCTACAATTTGCATGAAATTCCAAACTTTATCCAATATGCAAAAAAAAATCGTGCGGCTTCAATTTCTTGTTTAGGACTTACACCCACATTGCAACATATGTATCCGGCAGACTTAATAGTCGATAATACAAAAAAAGATCGGGAATTTCTCGATTCAATGCGTGAACTTGCAAAGTCAGAAGGGGTTGAAGCATACATCTGCCAACTTGAAAACCAGTCTACACCTGAAATACCAATCGACCCAGCACGCCTGAAGGAAATGATCAAATCATGTGATTGGGTATATAATAAATTTTTTATCGAACCGGATGGCAAGGTAGCTCCATGCTGTTGGTCAAGAATTAATCTAGGTAATATAAAAGAAAAAAGCTTTAATGAGATATGGCTGGGAAAACCGTATAAGAACCTGAGAAAAAAAATCAAAACTGGAATCTCCCCCTCCTGTCAAAATTGTCGTCGCCTTAACTAATCAAAAAACAGATGAATTTATATTAGATTGTACACTCAATACTTGAAAATAAGGAGAGCAGTCAATGAAAAGGTATAAAGTGTTGATTCTTGGTGTAACAGGGATGCTTGGACATACACTGCTCGACAAATTGTCTGGATTGAAAGAACTTGATGTATATGGTACAGCAAGGAACATTAATAATATAAAAAGCCTTCTCAGACCTAAGATTTTTGACAGGATTAGAAATGGTGTTGATGCAGAAAACTTTGATAGTATCAACCGGGCAATGGCTTCTATTCAACCTGACGTGGTCATAAACTGTATTGGACTGATCAAGCAATTACCCATTGCCAATGATCCTTTGTCTGCCATTACAGTGAATGCACAACTACCTCATCGAATATCCTTAATCTGCAAAACAGCAGGCGCACGTATGATTCACATCAGCACTGATTGTGTTTTTGATGGAATGATTGGCGGATATAAGGAATCAGACCCATCCACCGCAAATGATCTTTATGGAAAAACAAAATACCTTGGTGAGGTAGATTATCCGCATTGCCTGACAATGCGCACTTCAATAATCGGTCATGAGTTGAAAACCAGGCTCGGTCTGGTGGATTGGTTTCTTTCCCAGAAGGAAGATATCAAAGGCTTCACAAAAGCCATCTACACCGGCTTTCCTACAGTTGAGATTGCCGAAATAATATCCAAATGGATAATTCCAAACCCGAACCTGTCCGGCTTGTATCATGTTTCATCCGATCCAATCTCAAAATATGATCTGCTTAAGATCGTTGCAAAGCGATATGATAGAACAATTCATATTGAACCTTCAGATGAATTCCATTGTGACCGTTCTTTGAATTCTGAACTTTTTCAGAGTCAAACAGGGTACACCCCACCATCCTGGCCGGAACTGATCGATAAGATGTATAGCCATTACCATTCTTCCGGACTCTATAATTATTAACCATCCTTTTAAGGAACTCAAACCATGAATCCGTTTGACAACAAGACTGTAGTAATCACTGGAGGAACCGGATCACTTGGCAAAGTATTGACCAGACGCCTTCTTTCCGGAACCCTTGGCACGCCAAAAAAAATAATCATTTTTTCACGGGATGAAGCCAAGCAGCATTTCATGCGAGTAGAGTACCAGCAAAAACGTAAAGTAACGGATGAAATAATATATCATAATTTCGAACAGTTGCTTGAATTCAGGATCGGGGATGTTCGTAATTATCACTCGGTCTGTTCTACTTTGAAGAATGCTGATATTGTGATAAATGCAGCAGCATTGAAGCAGGTGCCATCATGTGAGTATTTCCCATTTGAAGCAGTTCAAACCAATATTGAGGGTGCAAACAACATTGTTCAGGCGATCCGGGAACATGACTTTCAGGTTGAAACCGTGGTTGGTGTATCAACCGATAAAGCCTGCAAACCGATCAATGTCATGGGTATGACCAAGGCACTACAGGAACGTATCTTTATTTCAGCAAACATAACCACACCCTCAACGCGTTTTATCTGTGTAAGATATGGAAATGTTCTGGCATCACGGGGATCGGTTATTCCTCTTTTCCATGATCAGATTAAAAACGGTGGTCCTGTCACCATAACAACCAAAGAAATGACCCGTTTCCTTCTACCGCTTGAGCGAGCTGTGGATACGATTGCAGCAGCCATTGTGGGAGCGGAGGCAGGTGATACATTTATTCCAAAAGTTCCGGCCTCAAGAATAGTTGATGTGGCAAAAGCGCTGATCGGAAGCAGGAATATCAAACTTATTTTCTCGGGGATTCGCCCTGGAGAAAAAATCCATGAAATTATGGTTTCCGATGAAGAAGCATGGCATACGTATGAGCAGGGTGAATATTATGCTATCAAACCGATGCTTCCGGAACTGGTTGGGAAGCCATCTTCAAAGCAAGCACTTGGAAAGGAGTACAGCTCGGCTGACTCACTCATGTCACTGGAGGAAACTAGAAAAATGCTTGAAAAGAATAACTTGATGGTTGGAAAAGATCTTCAGGAGGAAGGAGAATTTTTACGATGAAAATTATGACCATTCTGGGTACTCGTCCGGAAATCATCCGATTAAGCCGAATCATTCCCATGCTGGACAAACTGTGCAATCATATCCTGGTTCATACTGGTCAAAATTATGACCCAACCTTACATGATATTTTTTTTGAAGAATTGAAAATCAGACAGCCGGATCACATATTAAAATGCAAGGCAGATAGTCTGATGGACCAGATTGGAACAATATTGCTGGAATGCGAAAAAGTCATCATAAAGGAAAAGCCGGATCGGTTGTTGCTGCTTGGCGATACGAATAGTGCTCTTTCAGCGATTGTCGCAAAACGGATGGGCATACCGGTTTATCATATGGAAGCAGGAAACCGGGCCTATGATGACCGGGTTCCGGAAGAAGTCAATCGAAGATTGATCGACCATTCAAGTGACATATTGATGCCCTATACGGAAAGAAGCCGGGAAAATCTCATTCGGGAAGGCATCCCCGGGAATAAGACATATGTTGTTGGAAATCCCATAAAGGAAGTTCTCGATTATTATTCAAAACAGATCAATTCCAGCCAGGCTTTGTCAAAATATAATCTGGAAGCGGGAAAATATTTTCTTGTCACACTTCACCGTGCGGAGAATGTTGATGTTGAGGAGCGCCTTACAGGATTCATCGAGGCTTTTCAAAAACTAAACAAAGATTATAATATCCCGGTGCTTTGCAGTCTCCACCCCAGAACTCAATCCCAACTTGAAAAACAAGGAAAAGTAATGGAAAAAGGTGGTGTTCGCGCTGTAAAACCCCTCGGCCTCTTTGACTTTGTCAATTTAGAATTGAATGCCAAATGTGTGCTTACAGATTCCGGTACCGTTCAGGAGGAGTGCTGCATTTTTAACATCCCAAGTGTAACACTCAGAGATGTTACCGAACGTCCGGAAGCAATTGAAGTAGGAAGCAGCATGTTGAGCGGTTCAGACCCGGATATGATTGTCTCTTGTGTAAAAACCGTGTTAAACAGGTCCTGTGACTGGATTCCGCCACAAGAATATTTAGTAAAAGATGTTACCAGTACGGTAATTAAAATTATTCTCGGGTACCGGAAATAAAAAGATGGCATTTAATCCAAAAGTTTCAATCATCATTCCTGTTTATAATGGTTCCAATTACATGAGGGAATCCATTGGCAGCGCCCTTGCACAAACTTATCAGAATACGGAGGTTATTGTTGTAAATGATGGCTCAAATGATGGGGAAAAAACAGAAAAAATTGCGAAATCATTTGGTGATAAAATTCATTATTTCAAGAAAGTAAATGGAGGAGTTGCCAGTGCCTTAAATCTTGGAATAAACAAGATGAAAGGAGATTATTTTTCATGGTTGAGTCATGATGATGTTTATTATCCGAATAAAATTGAAAGGCAGATTGAGTATTTACGGGGTGAGAAAAACAAAGATATTATATTATATAGCGATTTTGATGTAATCGACAGCGCTTCAACCATTATCAATAAGTTTATAATTCCCCACTATAAACCTGAACAATTTATATATGAGTTAATACAGTCCTCATTTTTACATGGCTGTACATTATTGATTCCAAAAACCTGCTTTAAAAAAATCGGTCTTTTCGATGAAACATTGAAAACCACACAAGACTATCACCTCTGGGTGAAGATGGCAAAACAGTACAATTTTATTCATCTTCCGGAAAGGTTGATACAGAGCCGGACCCATGCAGAACAAGGCTCTTGTCAAAAAAATCACTTCAGAGAAATTGATAATTTTTATATCTGGTTTATGAATGAAATATCGACAAAAAACATACCAGATATTTACAGCATTGCACCCCCTATTTTTTTTCATAAACTTGCCCAAAATTATCAACGTAGGGGTCTTCAGGGAGCATATAGAACGGCAAATCAACTATCGCTCAAATATTCATTAGAAAAAGGGTTATTCTTTTATATTAAAATGGTTATAACTATAACCGGTATACCATTATGGATAAATAACACCAAGGAGAAATTTAAACCCATAATCAATTTGTTTTCAAAAGAAGCAATTAACCATCTATTCACTCTTTTTCAACCAAAAGTAAATCTTAAAAAAAAGTTTACAAAAGTGTATAGAGAAAACCTTTTCAATGGTGTGACATCAAGGTCAGGGCAAGGTTCAGCTCTGATCCAGACAGAAGTGATCCGAAAAGAACTTCCTGAGATAATAAAAAAATTTGCAATAAATACATTCATGGACGCCCCTTGTGGTGATTTCCATTGGATGAAAGAAACAGACCTGGATGTTAACAAATATATAGGAATCGATGTCGTTCAGCATGTGGTCGATTATAATAACAAGCATTATGCGAACCCAGGAAAACAATTTATTTGTAAAGATCTTACACATGATGTTTTACCCTATGCGGATCTTATCTTCTGTCGGGACTGCTTAGTGCACCTGTCATACTATGATGCGAAAAGAATACTAAATAATTTTAAAAAAAGCGGCTCCAAATATTTATTAACAACAACATTTACAAGCAGAAACCAAAATATGGACTTAAATGATGGGTTCTGGAGAACACTCAACCTGAATCTACCTCCGTTCAACTTCCCAGAACCGATAATATTAATCAATGAAAAATGTTCAGAATCTAATGGTGATTATTCTGATAAAAGTTTAGG
>PNOB01000269.1 GCA_013824585.1 Desulfobacterium sp.
ATAATCGTGTCTGACGTTAAGAAAGTGGTATTGGCGTACTCGGGCGGGCTGGATACATCCGTTATTTTAAAGTGGCTGCTGGAAACATACAAATGTGAGGTGATTACATTTTCAGCAGACATCGGCCAGGAGGAGGAGCTGAACAAGATAGAAGAAAAAGCATTAAAGACCGGCGCCTCAAAGGTTTATGTGGATGATCTTACGGAAACCTTTATATCCGATTATGTGTTTCCTGCTTTTCGGGCCAATGCAATTTACGAGGGACAGTATCTGCTGGGAACATCCATTGCAAGACCGCTGATCGCCAAAAGGCAGATGGAGATAGCAGCAATTGAAGGCGCAGATGCTGTAAGCCATGGCGCCACAGGAAAAGGAAATGATCAGGTCCGGTTTGAATTGGGGTATCTTGCACTGGATCCGTATATAAAAATCATTGCACCCTGGCGTGAATGGGATTTGAATTCCCGGACCGATTTAATGTCGTTTGCCAAAAAACACGGTATAGAAGTACCGACAACACCAAAGAAGCCATACAGCACCGATCGGAATATGCTTCATATCAGTTATGAAGGCGGTATTCTTGAAGATCCATGGAAAGAACCTACTCAGGATATGTTTGTTCTTTCCGTATCACCGGAAAACGCTCCTGACAAATCGGAGATCATCGAAATTACGTTTGAAAAAGGAAATCCAATTGCCATTAATGGAAATTCCATGTCACCGGCAAATCTGTTCAGGATGCTGAATAAACTGGGCGGACGAAATGGTATTGGAAGAATCGATATGGTGGAGAACCGTTTTGTGGGAATGAAATCACGCGGAGTTTATGAAACACCGGGCGGAACGATTCTGCGCATGGCCCACATGGCCATGGAGTCCATTACCATGGATCGGGAGGTCATGCACCTTCGGGATGCTCTGATTCCCAAGTATGCTGAATTGATTTACAATGGTTTCTGGTTTTCCCCTGAGATGAAATTGATGCAGAGCATGGTTGACCAGACCCAGGAAAATGTTTCCGGAGTGGTTCGTCTGAAGCTTTATAAAGGCAATGTTCAAACCCTGGGCCGGAAATCCGATTATTCTCTTTACAGTGAAGATTTTGCAACATTTGAAAAAGACAGCGTGTACCGGCAGAAAGATGCGGAAGGATTTATCCGGCTGAATGCATTGAGGCTGCGCATTCAGAGTCTGATGAAGTCAAGGCTGAACCGTATCCATGGGAGCTAATTTCAAAACTATTAAAAAGCGTCACACCGGCGAAAATCAGTGCCTATAAAAGAGCCGAAATTACTGGAGACCAGCTTTCGCCGGAACGACAACAACAGACTTTTGAAATTGGCTCATGGTAAATAGTATTCAAACGAGGACCGAATCATGTCCGACAAACCCTGGGATGGTAGGTTTTCTGAAAAAACAGATACAAGTGTCGAAGCATTTACTTCTTCAATTCATGTGGATAAGCGTCTTTACTTTCATGATATCAAGGGGAGTGCTGCTCACTGTAAAATGCTTGCAAAAGAGTCGATTATTCCGGAAGCGGATGCGGATGATATTCTTCAGGGGCTGGGAAAGGTTCGCCTGGAAATCGAAAGAGGCGAATTCCATTACGATGACAGCCTTGAGGATATCCACATGCATATTGAGAGAAGCCTGGCGGACAAAATTACCAAAGCTGCACATAAGCTGCATACCGCAAGGAGTCGAAATGATCAGGTAGCCGTCGATACAAGATTGTACCTCAAGGATGCTGTACAGGAGATTCTCCGTCAGCTTCTGACGTTACGACAGGTCTTTGTGGATCTTGCAAAAAAGCATCTGGATGTGATCATGCCAGGCTATACCCATCTCCAGCGGGCTCAGCCAATACTGTTTTCTCATCACATGATGGCTTATTACGAGATGTTTACAAGGGATTTCCAGAGATTTTCAGATGGACTGAAACGGAGTGATGTGAATCCTCTTGGAAGTGCTGCACTGGCCGGGACAACCTATCCCATCGATCGTGACTATACAACCAAACAGTTAGGGTTTGCAAAGGCTTCGGCAAACAGTATTGATGCAGTATCCGACAGAGATTATATGATGGAATTCTTATCATCCGCAAGCATCTGTATGGTTCATTTCTCACGGATCTCCGAAGAGATGGTGTTATGGTCATCTTCGGAATTCCAGTTCATTGAGCTGCCGGATTCTTTTGCAACCGGAAGCAGTATCATGCCACAGAAAAAAAATCCCGATGTCCCGGAGCTGGTTCGGGGAAAAACCGGCCGTGTATTCGGTAATATGATCGCACTCTTCACCATCATGAAATCATTACCCCTTGCTTACAATCGGGATATGCAGGAGGATAAGGAACCGCTTTTCGATACCATCGATACCCTGAAAGCCTGTATTGACATTTATACGAAAATGCTGCCCTTGATTTTGATTCGAAAAGAAAAAATGCTGGAAGCGACCAGAACCGGTTATCTGAATGCAACAGAATTGGCAGATTACCTGGTTGGCAAAGGTGTCCCGTTCCGGGATGCTCATACATGCGCGGGAAAAGCTGTGAACTATGCCCTTGGAAAAGGGAAGGAACTCCAGGATCTTGAACTGGAAGAGATGAAGCTTTTTTCAAAGCGTATTGAATCCGACCTGTTTGCCTTTTTAGAGACGCATACCATGGTGGACAGGCGGAAGTCTTTTGGGGGCACTGCTACGGAAAATGTAAAGTCCGCCATAGAAGTTGCTGAAACGCAGTTGAAAAGCGAAATGGCCGGCATTACGGTTCGGGATCTGGATATTCCATGAAGTTCTCACATGTAGGAAAACAGAACAATCAGCAAGGGTATTGGAAGAAGGGGTTGTTGTACTGTTTCGTTCTTTTTGTCATCAGCATGCCAGGCTGTGGGAAAAAAGGATTACCGCTACCGCCTCCGGAAGAGATTCCGCCAGGTGTGGTTGATCTGTCCGGAGAGCTTGACGGGGAGACCCTTACCTTTTCCTGGTCTATCCCTGAGGGGAAAAATGCCGATCAACTGATCGGATATAAAATCTATCGTTCCGCGACACCGATACAGGGAACGGATTGCCCGGAATGCCCGGTGAACTTCTGGTTATTGGGTGATATGAAAATAAGCGAATTCAATACATCGGATACAGATAGCAGGAAACTTTTTTTCATTCATACTCTGGAACCGGAAGATACGGATAGTGTGATTGCTGAGGATTCAGGACCGGTTATTCAGCCGGAAGCTGATCAGGGAAAACCGTTGGACACCAATGTATATCAATATAAAGTTGTCGGATATACGGAATACAATGTAAAAAGTCCGGATTCCAATGTGATCAGCATCCATCATCCGGCAAAAAGCAGCAGCAATACCGGAGAGGCTCAGAATAAAGGCAGCCATGGAGAATAGGGGGCTTCATCTGGCCTATATCTCTGTTGGCTCCAACATGGGGAACCGGATAGAGAATTGTGAAAAGGGAATCAAACTCCTGAATGATCAAGATTTCATATCGGTTTTGATCCGCTCTCCGTTTTATCAGACCGAGCCGGTGGATTATATTGAGCAGGATTGGTTTATTAACGGTGTTGTTCAGGTTGAAACTTCGCTGGAACCGGTTTCACTCCTGAAGACTGTCAAAGGGATCGAGCAGCAAGTGGGACGAAAATCAAGTGATATTCGATTCGGGCCTCGCATTCTGGACATGGATCTCCTTTTATATGATTCTTCGGTTTTTCAACATTCCGGTCTTGAAATTCCTCATCCAAGGATGCATAAAAGATGTTTTGTTTTAAAACCGCTTTGTGATATAGACCCGAATATTGTTCATCCGGTGCTGGGCCAGACCATACAGAACCTTCTGGACAGGATTGACCAGGAAGGTCAGGAGGTTATTCAGTATTCATGTGGAGATTGATATTCTTTATAGGCTTGCTCTATGTTTTTTTCAAGGTGCGCAAGCTTGTAAAACAGATCCGTGGATCTGTAAACCAGAGCTTGTCGAATAATCAGACAAACAATCAACTGGATGATCTTATGATCAAAGATCCGGTTTGTGAGGTATATTTTCCAAGGAGAGAGGGAGTTCACTTGAATGATCATGGAAAAGATCTGTATTTTTGCAGCAAAAAATGCAGGGACACCTATCTCTTGCAAAAAAAGAGTTTTTAATTTTTGGATTAAGGTTCATTACACGTTTTAATAAGGGAGGCAAGTCAGATGAAGTTTTTTATCGATACCGCAAACATTGAAGAAATCAAAGACGCCAACAGCATGGGCATGGTGGATGGCGTAACCACCAATCCATCCCTGATTGCTAAAGAAGGTGGAAATTTTGAAAAGATTATCAGGGAGATTTGCCAGATTGTTGAAGGCCCGGTCAGTGCGGAGGTGATCAGCATCGATGTGGATGGGATGGTCAAGGAAGCCCGGTCGCTTTCAAAAATCAGCAAGAATATCGTTGTCAAAATACCTATGACCATTAACGGGATCAAGGCAACCCGTATCCTGTCCGGAGAAGGGATTAAAACTAACGTTACCCTGGTCTTTTCTCCGCTCCAGGCCCTGATGGCCGCAAAAGTCGGAGCAACCTATGTCAGTCCGTTTATCGGACGGCTGGATGACCTTTCACAGGACGGTCTGGTGTTGATCGAGCAGCTTGTTGAAATTTATGATAATTATGCTTTTGATACGGAAATCATTGTGGCCAGCGTGCGGAATCCGCTTCATATCCTTGAATCTGCAATGATGGGCGCGGATATTGCCACGATCCCGTATAATGTTCTCAGCAAACTGGCTTCACACCCGATGACCGACAAGGGGTTGGAAACATTTTTAAGAGACTGGGAAAAAACCAAAAAATAAACCGGATAAACGGCAGGATAATGTCTCTCAATAGTCGAATACCATATTTTTTACGGAATCCCAATAACCTGACCATGTTTCGCATGGCTGCCAGCCCGATTATTGTGATCCTTCTGTTGTTTCCTCCGAACCGGATTTGTACTTTTTTTGCTGCATTGGCTTTTACAATCGCCGCAATCACAGACTACCTTGACGGCTTTCTGGCAAGACGGGATGGTCTGGTGTCCAATTTTGGAAAAGCCATGGATCCCCTGGCAGACAAGCTTCTGGTTTCTTCTTCTCTGATCATGCTGGTATCATACGGGTGGGTGCCGGCCTGGATAGCCTGTATTATTATCGGGCGCGAGCTGGCCGTAACCGGGCTTCGTAATATCATTGCAGAAAGAGGGGAGGATATTTCCGCATCTTCCCTCGGGAAATACAAAGTGGGTTTTCAGATTGCAGCCATCATCCCGCTTTTGCTTCACTATCGCTATCTCGGGCTGAACATGCATGCAATCGGAACTTTTTTCATCTGGGGCGCACTTGTCTTTACAGTATGGTCTGGCTATGATTATTTCAATCGTTTTAAAAAACTGTTACAAAATTAATCTATTTTTTGTTGACAAGGTTGACTGAAAACGCTAAATAGTTTGCCTTGCTGAGCGGGAATAACTCAGTGGTAGAGTGCGACCTTGCCAAGGTCGAAGTCGCGGGTTCAAATCCCGTTTCCCGCTCCATTTTTTTTATAGAGTCAATTGATTGCCCTCCAAAATACACACCGGAAATTCAGAACAGAACCGGTGCAAAACCTGTGCAGGGAAAGTTATCATTTTTGATCGCCAGATCGGATAACTTTCCCTTCTTTTTTGGCTTTTACTTCCGGCACACCCTCCCCGTTACAAACGCTTTTTGTTCCTATTTTCATATCAATTCCTTTTGGGCGTTAATCGTTTGCATTAATGCCCCTGTCTATTAATTTTTTAAAGCGTGCAAGTCAAAATTCTAAAAGACTGAATAACGATTTGTTATTATATGAGAAAAAAGTGTTGAATAATT
>PNOB01000270.1 GCA_013824585.1 Desulfobacterium sp.
AAATACCCCCCTCCTTATGATTTGCGCGATACCGGATGTAGATATATTTAGTTGCCACTGTTTTTCTCCAAGTGAAGATGTTTGAATTCTGTGGTCATTCATCCTTAATTCCAAATTATTGATCCATGCTGAAAAACAAAAGATCCGGAAATACAGGGGCCATAATCTGGAAATGCCGATCATCGGACCAGATCCTTGCTTTATGCATCAAAGCAAGAGAGGTCAGAAAAGCATCCTGAAAAGGGACTGTAAGTCCTTTTTTCCGCAGCCGGAATAAAACATTCCCAAGGAATTCCCAGAGATTATTCCCGATTTCAAGACAAGGGAATTCACTGAGGGCTTCGATGATTCTTTTAAAATCCTTTTCGCTTCGCGCACCGTGCAATAGTTCTGCTTTAACAATACCGCAAACCACTATATCTTCTTTGGTAAAAATATTCGCAAATTTTTTTGACGGGTTCTTCCAGAAATTAATGATGATATTTGTGTCAACTATAATCATAGGATGCTTTTATTTCTCAGATCAGCTACAGCTTTTTCATCAATATCAATTTTCCCTGAAGCGGAAATGAACTTGGTCATGGTTTTGGGTTTTCCAATTTTTTTTCCAGGCAATTCCAGAAGAATGATCTCGACATTTTTCCCCATAAACTTTTGAAGCTCAGGTATATGGATGGTATCTGAGGTTATTCTTTTTTTTATTTTGATTGCTTCCATGTCATGTGCTCCATGTTATCAGGCTTATAATGAAAAATTCATGTTTACAAATGCATTGTGTGGGAAAAAGGAATTTTACTTGTAACAACCTTGCATTCCCGGGAGGATCAGACTCCCTTCCGACACGACGATCAGGAATGGGAATAAAGAATAAGCCCTTGCTTTTTTTAGAACATATGTGAAAGTCGTTTGTGTGTCAACACTATTTGTTTATGGAATATGTAGAGTGTAGTTTGAAAAGCTGAATCAAAACCAGAGGCGGGTAATTTTGATTTTTGACAAAGGAAAGAATTGGAATGTGCAAGACCGGTTTTTTCATTTCAATATTTTTTAGGGAGAGTACCAATCCAAGCTTTGATCTGGTTATCCAGAAGTTTATAAAATCGTTCCGAACCGCCCAGACCTTTGCGGCCAAAAAAATAATTGATTTCCAGAAAGAGGGGAACTTCCGGATTTTCTTTTGTTGAAAAAAGAAGATCAAATCCAGCCAGGTGGATGCTGGTTTTTTGGCAGAAAGCTTGTACAGCAGAGATTGCTTTTTGCTGAAGATCCGGATCTTTTTCATGGTCAATCCGGGCACCGGTCGATAAGCTGGTTATAAATTTATCCGGATCTTCCTGGATGCGCCAGTAGGATTGATAACAGGTTCCAATAACCACTACCCGGATCACTTTCTGATCTGTTGGGATATACTCCTGAATCAGAAATCCTTTTTGATTGTTTTTTTCAAACAGTTCTGCCTTTTTGATCTGATGTTCCAGATCAGCCGGGTTGCGGATCAAAAATACAGTTTCTCCTTCTCCTCCCCAGTTGAATTTGAAGACAAGCGGAAAGGAAAATATCTTGTTCACTGGGTTGGATTGGGTTTTCTGATGATACTGGTTTATATCGTTAAAAGTGATTGTCCGGGGATGAGGAACATTCAATTTCTCAAACAGTTGGATCTCCCCGATTTTTCCAGGATACTGGAATCGGGCATGATAATCCGGGAAAACATGTCGGCAATGCCGGGTTGCCATGTCAAAAAGTTCTTTTCTGCATCCCTGGGGAAGGATTACCGCGTCTGCTGTTTGAATCGCATTCAGATCCGAGTCATCCGGAAGCCGTCCGGCACAGAGGATATTGATATCCGATTCAAAGCACGGGTGAAAAGAGAGGATCATGAATAGCCGAATTTACGCAAGGCCTTGGTATCCTTGCTCCAGTTTTTTTGAATGCGGACAAACAGTTTTAAAAAGACTTTGGTTCCCAGCATCCGTTCAATATCTTTTCGGGCATCCTCACCGATTTTTTTCAGTTTGCTTCCGTTTTTTCCAATGACAATTCCTTTCTGGGAGTCCCGTTCCAGATGGATCGTTGCATGTATTTTAATCAGGGCTCCATTTTTTTCTTCTGAAAACTGATCAATGGTAACGGCTGTGGAATAGGGAACCTCCTGGCCGGTAAGCCGGAACACCTTTTCCCGGATCATTTCTGCGGTGATAAATCGTTCCGGGGCATCGGTCAGGGTTTCTTCCGGAAAGAATGGTGGGCCCGGGGGCAGAAGGGCTTCCATCTTGGATAGCAAATCATCAACCTGGATGTCATGTTTGGCTGAAATCGGGATAATGGCTTGAAAAGGATAAGCCATAGACCATTGGTCGATAAACATAAGAATCTGGTTTTTCGGAATCAGATCAATTTTATTCAGGGCCAGAAGAACTGGTTTTTTGACGGGTTTCAGTTGCTGAAGCATGAAGGCTTCCGAGTCCGGCAATGGTTTGGAGACATCTGCAATAACCAGAACCAGATCTCCATCACTGATGGCGGCAACCGCTTCACCCACCATTCGGATGCTCAGCGGATCCTTTGGTTTGTGAACTCCCGGTGTATCCAGAAAAATCAATTGGGCCATGGGCCGGTGAACCACTCCGAGGATACGGTTTCGAGTGGTCTGGGGTTTTTTGGAGGTGATGGAAATTTTTTCTCCCAGCAGATGGTTCAGCAGGGTTGATTTCCCGGCATTGGGCGCTCCGGTAATGGTAATATATCCGGATTTGAAATCTTTTGTCAGATGGTCGGCGGGGCTATTCATTTAGGTTCCCTTTGTTTTTCATCGTCTGATAGAGGGGTTTCGAGCGGGATGTCCGACTGAACCAGTCGTGTGATTTCATCCCAGACCAGCTCTCTGCCCTGACGGGATTTTGTTGAAAAAAGAAGAAGGTCATTCAAATCCATACCCAGGATTTCCGCAGCCTTCTGATGCTGCAATATCCGGTTGTTTTTTTTGAGCTTGTCAGCTTTGGTCATGACCGGCAGGCATGGGATATTATGATGGGATAGCCAGTCCATCAAATCAAATTCATACTGCCCAGGATTGCGCCGGATGTCAATGATCAGGACAACGCCCCGCAGGGTTTCCCGGCTGGTGAGATAGGTTTCAATCATGGGGCCCCATTCTTTTCTGATTTTTTCAGGCACACGAGCATATCCGAAACCCGGCAAATCCACAAACATCATGGCATTATTGATCCGGAAAAAATTGATGAGCTGTGTTCTTCCGGGAGTTGAGCTTGTTTTCACAAGCTGTTTCCGGTTCAGTAGTGTGTTGATCAGCGAAGATTTTCCCACGTTGGATTTGCCGGCAAAAGCGATTTCCGGCAACTCAGAAGGAGGGTATTGGTCTTTTTTTACAGCACTTGTGACAAATTCAGCAGATTTAATGATCATGGGTTTCCATTATACTGTTTGAGGTAATGTTCAATTCGATCCATGCCTTCCGAGATCTTCTCCATGGAGCTGGCATATGAAAACCGGATATATCCTTCTCCGTTTTTTCCAAAATCAATACCCGGCGTGACACCGACATGGGCATTTTCCAGAATGTGAAAAGCCAGTTTATAGGAATCATTGGAAAGATGTTTTGCATTGGCAAATATGTAAAAAGCACCGGTCGGGGGTATAGTAATTCCAAAACCCATTTTTTGAAGCCGGCTGATCATGTATAGCCTGCGTTCATTGTAAATGGTTTTCATTTTTTCCACATCATCACCCGCCTGCTCCAGCGCGGCAATTCCAGCCTGCTGGACGACCGAGTTTGCGGAGATAAAAAAGTTTTGCTGGATTTTCTGCATGGGACGAATGAACGGGCGGGGTGCGATGATATAGCCCAGTCTCAATCCGGTCATGGCATACAGCTTGGAAAAACCGTTCAACACAAAACAGTTGTCTGTAAATTCCAGAATGGAATGGGCACGGTCTTCATACACCAGGCCATGATAAATTTCATCCGATATGATGTACGGTGAAAATTGAGCAATGGCCTTCATCCGTTTTTCGGAGAGCAGGTTGCCGGTCGGATTGGACGGGGAATTGATAAAGATGGCCTTTGTTCTGGAAGAGATTTTTTTTTGAATCTCATCAGGCCGATATTGAAATCCATCTTCTTCATAAACCGGAACAAATACAGGCTGCCCTTGCAGGAAGCGAATAAAATTAGGGTAGCAGGCATAATGGGGATCGGAAACAATCACCTCTTCTCCGGGTTCAAGCAGCGCAGAGAAAAGGAGAAACATAGCAGGCGATGTACCGGAGGTGATCAGGATCTGGTCCGGATGGATTTGAACCTTATACGTTCTGTCGTAATAAGCACAAATCGCTTCCCTCAGATCCATGCTTCCAAGGCTGTGTGTATAATGAGTATGCCCTTGTTCAAAAGCCTGGATGGCCCGGTCCCGGATACATTGCGGTGTATTAAAATCCGGCTCGCCAACTTCCAGATGGATAACATGAATCCCTTCCCGTTCCATTGCCTGGGCGCGCTCGAGCACATCCATGACAATGAAGGGCGGCATTTCGGTTGCCCTTTTTGCGATATGGCTCACGTATCCCTCCTGTTGGTTTAAAAAAGTCAGATCAGACAACCTTATTCAGGGGATATTCAATAATCCCTTCCGCACCGGCTTTCAGCAGTTTTGGAATCAGCCTTCTGACTTCCCCTGAATCAACCACGGTCTCCACGGAAAACCAGTCTGACTGATACAGGTGGGCAACCGTTGGTGCATTGAGGCTGGGTAATAAATCCACGATTGCTTTGATTTTTGTTTCCGGAACATTCATCTTAAGTCCAACAAGCTTTTCACCCAAGAGGGAGCCTTTTAACAGCAGAGCAATCTGTTCAATTTTTTCCCTCTTGCAGGGATCCTTCCATGCCTCGTGGTTTGCAATCAACTGGGTATTGGTCTGCATGAGTTCATGGATAATTCTCAACCCATGTGCTTTGATCGTGCTTTCGGTTTCTGTAATCTCGACAATCGCATCTGCGAGACCGGATACCACTTTGGCCTCCGTGGCTCCCCATGAAAATTCAACTTTTACAGACACACCCCGTTCTTTAAAATATCTTTTTGTAAAACCAACTAATTCCGTAGAAATGGTTTTCCCTTCTAGATCCTTTAGGGTTTTTACCGGTGAGTCATAGGCCACTGCAAGCACCCATCTGGCCGAGCGGGCACTCACCTTGGAATAGATAAGATCGGAGACAACATGAATGTCTGATTTGTTTTCAGCGATCCAGTCTTTGCCGGTGAGTCCGGCATCAAGCGTTCCGTTTTGAACATAATTGGACATCTCCTGGGCACGGCATAAGGCACAACTGATGGAGTCATCGTTGATTTCCGGAAAATAGCTTCTTCCGCTGATGGAAATTTTCCATCCTGAACGCCGGAACAGAGCAATTGTAGCATCCTGGAGGCTTCCTTTGGGGATTCCCAGTTTTAATATATTCTTCATTTTTTATAAACCTCCTTGGGATCAAAAACAAGCTTTCCCGAAATGTGAATGGAACCATTTTCAATTTTTTTGTGAAAACACGATTTGTATCCCGTGTGGCAGGCAGCATCTCCAACTTGTTTGACCTTCAGAAGAACCGTATCATTGTCACAGTCAATACGGATCTCTCTGACCATTTGAATATGACCTGAAGTCTCCCCCTTGATCCAGAGCTTTTGACGACTGCGGCTGTAATATGTTGCCCTTCCGGTGGAAAGAGTGGATTCCCATGCTTCTTCATTCATGAATGCAAGCATTAACACTTCACCGGTCTCATAATCCTGCACAATTGCCGGAAGAAGTCCATCCAATTTGCTGAAATCAAGTTTTA
>PNOB01000271.1 GCA_013824585.1 Desulfobacterium sp.
AATGGTGCCCCCGGCGAGAATCGAACTTGCGGCACATGGATTAGGAATCCATTGCTCTATCCACTGAGCTACGGGGGCTTATTTTAATAAAAAATCAATCTGTTATGATCGACAATCCACATCCTTTTGGGTACTGGATCAGCAGATTGCGACCGAAATTGTTGAAAATAATTACACCAATCCCAGCTTTTATACAAGCCTTTTTCCGCGTCTGAACCATCTTGATTGAGGAATATATATGGGAACAATTTCATTGAGTTTTTTTATAATCTGAATTGCCCGGTCAATATTTTTGAAAGTGCATTGATGGGTTGCTGCCATTCAGTTTTGATAGCTGTCTTTTATTGCATTGATGATGACAAAGGGTGTCAGCAGCAAGATTTTCATGTCCAGCCAGAAGGAGTGTGTCCGTATATACTGAATGTCCAGCCGGATCATTTCATGATAGGTCAGGTTGTTCTTTCCGCTGACCTGCCAGAGACCGGTCAGCCCCGGTACAATGTCGAACCGGTCACGGAACCAGTTTTGATATTGATCCACTTCATAGGTTATGGGAGGACGTGGCCCGATAATACTCATTTCACCGATAAGTACATTGATGAGTTGAGGCAGTTCATCCATACTTGTGCATCTTAAAAAATTGCCAAAGGGTATCACACGGGAGTCATTTTCGATTTTTTTCATGATTGTGCAGGCATTGGTTCCTCTGAAACAATCCTCGGCATTGATCAGTTCGGACAGATATTCTTTATGAACCGAGGTGTCGGTATTGTTCTTCATGGTTCGAAACTTATACAGAATAAATCGTTTTCCCCCATATCCAACCCTTTCCTGTTTGAAAAATACAGGCCCGGGAGAAACGATCTTGATTAAAATCGAAATGAGTAAAAACAGAGGCGCCAAAAAAAGGAGTCCCATGGAAGCACAAAGAATGTCAAATGTACGCTTCCAGAAAGGCATTTTCCGGATAAACAAAGGATGCAGGTCTGCTATTTCGAAGACCGGATGATGAACATCGGCGATATCGGATTGCATCTGGTTGTTTCCTTTACAATCGTTTGCGCTGAATTTTCTCCGGGTTGTCCTTATCCGGAAAATATTTGTATATTGTGTACTCCACGTCTTTTTTCAGTTCCATGATAGAGGCCATAATTTTTTGTAAAAAGCCTCTGGCTCCATTTTCCGACGTGTATGGCATGATAACCCCGATACTCTCCGTATCATATCTGCCGATAATATCAATATCCCGGATAAGATTATGTATTTTTTTGATCAGTTTTTGTATTTTTTCCTGATTGGACTGGGGTGAATTCATTGTTAACAAAATAAGAGAGAACGATTGTTCATTATAGGCGGATCTCCTGCACTCAATTTCCAGTTTTTGATGAAATTCTTTTTCAGAATGGCAGATGTTCCCCGCATGGAGTGCATTATTTCTGAAAAATCTGTAAAATCGATTCATTACATGATACCATTTTGAATAATGATTTGTATTAAAATAATAACGATCGCAATAATTATGTTTATTTTGCCGCAGAGTCAATAATCGATTTATAATGAGCCAATTTCAAAAGTCTGTTGTTGTAGTTCCGGCGAAAACTAGACACGCAGTGAAGCGTAGCGCTATCCAGTATTTTCGGCTCTTTTCTTGGCACCGACTTTCGCCGGTGTGACGCTTTTTAATAGTTATGAAATTGGCTATAATTTTTTAGGCTGGGAAAATACCCTATGCTGATGGATCAGGAGGGGGGAGCTCATGTTCATGAGACCAGCGGGGCTCCTTCAGAATCAGGAGACGGTGTGAAAAAGGTATTTTTGATTCGAAAATAGTTTCGTAAAAAAAGCAACATGGGTCTGCGGAAAGGATAGATTTTTTTTGGGAAAAATGTCAGCTTGTTGAGCTTATTAAAGCCATCGATCATGTTGTCCGCACTCCATTGAACAACATTGCCGGATTGCTGGAAATTCCATGTATTGAATTGATCTGCCAGTTCTTGTGTGCGGAATTTTGCTTCAAAGAGGAGCGGCTTTTTCAGGATGAACGGTTTCATGGCCGCTGCCTCCTGTACTGCCTGTGCTGCGACCTGTCTTAACTTTTCTCTGCCTTGTATCAGGTATTGTCTGGTTTTTTCACCGGAAGTATAGGTTTCTTTCTGTTTATCCACGACAACGGACTTAATCCAGGGAAGGGATGCTTTTGCCTGCTCTACAGCGATCTCTTCGCCGGAAACAAATCCAACGGGAATTCCGAAATCACCAAGATACCCACCATACACCTCCATTTCACAGACATTTTTCCCATTGATTTTTACTTCTGAAAAGATGCCATAGTGTGTATGGGGAAAAAAGGCGTTTGGTGTTCCGGATGCTGCATGGATCGCTACATATAAAACCAGGTCGTAATCCTTGATGTTTCCAAAAAAGGATGGCTGGATAAAGTGGCCCCCCACATAACCGGCTCTGGAATCCAGTTTTCGGATCAGGCAGTTGAATCCGACTTCATGGGTATCTTTTACCGTAACCTTGTCTGCACCGCCATCAAATGCTCCCTGGATCACGTGGTTTACGTCAGCCGTTAGGCATTCACGGCCATATTGCCATTCGGCGGTTCCCATCTTGCACTGGCGCATGCGCCAGATCCCGAAACTTCCTTCTATGTCGGTAAATACTCCTACATGCATTTTTTTCCTCTTTTTCCGGCAGCCAACCGGAAATCTTGTTCAGCCAAGGTTATCTATTATGGGAACAGCTTTTTGCCGTGAAACCCAATATCCTGAATTCCATCTTGGATTTACTCTAATTTTCCCAACAGGCCTTGCAACTGTTTCCACTCTTCTTTGGTAAACCGATTCAGAAAATCCCCGTTGATTTCATGAAATATGTCCATGAATTTTTCCTGATTTTCTTTTGCTTTGGAAGACAGATGAATGCTCAAGGTCCGCCGGTCTCCAAGAACCGGCTTCCTCTCTACCCAGCCATCCCTTTCCAGGCGGTCAATCAAACCGGTTACCGTCGAGCGATCCGAGTCTGTTTTTTCAGCCAGTTGACTTGGAAGTAATCCCTGAAACTGGAAAACAGCCATGAGCATAAAAAATTGGGAATGGGTTAAATTGAATTCCGATATTTTATCTCTGTATTCCCGGGTGATCTTACGGCTGAGGCGTCCGAGCTGAAAGCAGATGCAGTTTTCAAATGTCATGCAGATTCCCTTTTCAATTGTCAAAGCCTATCCATGTTGTCAGGTTTTCTGCATTTTCCCGGTTTGTGTGAACCCTGTTGGCCGGGAAATCCGGGTCCGGATATCCGATGGCAATGGAGATGATGATCCGTTTGGTATCCGGGATATTGGCCATCTCCCGCACGACCTCGGGATACAGAACCCCTTGATCTTCAATACAGGTGCCAAGACCGAAATCAAGAGCGGCAAGGCAGATATTCTGCATGACCGCACCCACGTCAAGCAGTGGGCCATGCTCTGACAAAGCCCGGTCTGTCAGGATGACAATGGCCGCAGGCGCGTCAAAAAAACGGAAACCCCTTTCCAGCCACTGCGCCCTTTTTTCTTTATCCTCCCTCTGGATATCCATGAGTTTGAACAACTGTTTTGCCAGTTCAACCTGTCTGCTTCGATAAACACTTTCCTGGGACCAGCCCACGACCAGATGCTCTGGTTTCATCGGTTCCATATTGTGCAGCTTTTCAACGACGGCTGATCGAATCCGATCCAGGACTTTTCCTGTGATCACCACAAATTCCCATGGCTGGGTGTTCATGGCTGATGGGGCACGGCAGGCAATATTGAGAATCTCTTTCATCATCTCTCTGGATATTTTCTGTGAAGTAAATGCGCGAATGCTTTTGCGGGTTTGAATGGCTTTCATCAGTTCCATTGCCGGCTCCTTTTCTGTTTTTTTGCCTTGTTTTTGAAGATGGAATGTTTTTGGCTTTTATAATTTGCACACAAATTATATAGATGCAAACATTTTTTTTAATGGCATGATCCAAGATTATAAAAAGGCCTTGATTTTGGAAGGGAGTTGATCGTATCCATGAATATTGTAAAATCGAAATCCGATAACAACCATAAAATCAAAGGAGACATATTGTGAATCATTGGATGCGTATTGGTCCGGCTCATGTTCCTGAGTTCACCCGATTTAAGGAAAAACCCAAATATGATGAGGGACTTTATAAGGTGGGAGAGAACCTGTATGCCTGGATGGTTCCCAATGGTTCCTGGGGGGAGAGCAATGCCGGTCTGTTGATCGGGAATGGAGAATCATTGCTGATCGATACCCTCTGGGATCTCAAATATACTCGCCGCATGCTGGAGACAATGGCACCCCTGATTGCTGAAAATCCGATCCAGACGGTTATCAATACCCATGCAGATGGAGATCATTGGTGGGGAAATGAATTGGTGCCTGGTGCGGAGATCATTGCTTCTCAGAAGGCCTTTGAAGAGATGCAGCATATCAAGCCCATGTCCATGATTCTGTTGGGAAAGATGCTGGGGAAAGTGTTGTGTTTCATTGGCGTAAAGCAGGTGGGGCACTGGTTTCAGAATATGGTAATCCCTTACGACTTTCAGGATGTTTCTCCTCTCCTGCCATCCAAAACGTTTGAGGGTGAGTTGAGCCTGACAGTTGGAGGCCGGCATGTTCAGCTCATTGAGGTCGGGCCGGCTCATACCCAAGGGGATGTGCTTGTATACATACCAGAGCTGAAAACGCTTTTTTGTTCGGATATTCTTTTTATCGGTTCAACGCCGGTAATGTGGGCAGGGCCCATTGAAAACATTTTTGCTGCGCTCCAAAAAATATTGCAGATGGATGTGGATATTTTTGTGCCGGGTCATGGCCCGATTACAGACCAACAGGGTGTACGGGATGTTCTGTCGTATTGGGAATATGTCCATCATCATGCAAAGGAGCGGTATCAGGCAGGGATGTCAGCCGAAGATGCAGCATATGATATTATTTTCAAAACCGATTTTTTGAGCCGACCTTTTTCACAGTGGAATTCTCCGGAACGGATGATGACCAATGTGCATATTCTGTATCGTCAATTCAAGGGGAGGAAAGATTCGCCGAAAATTCCGGAACTGCTGAATATTTTAAGAAAACAAGCCATTCTGGCCCACAAGCTGCCGGATGCACAGCCTTCTGTTATGCGGTATCGTTGACAAACTGGTCTGGTGGTTAAGGATTGTCCTGCTGATCCTGATCGTAGGAGGTAAGAACCCCTATGACCCCACGTTTCAGGGTATCCAGGGCCCATTCGGTTGAATGTTTTTCCGGAGATAAATACCATCGGGTTGCGATACCCTGGTAAATCGCTGAGATGGATCGGGCGGTTGAATCCGGATCTATTTTCTGGCTGAATATTTTTTGCTTTTTACCTTCTATGATCGGTTGCTTTAAAAGGTCGATCCAGTTGTTGATCCAGTTGCTGAAGATTTCCCGGTATTCGTTGTCATGAACAGCAATGGACATGAAATCGAATAATATCGGGTACCCCAGGGTTGCCTCCGGGTCATTGGCGTCATACAGCCATCCAAATGACAGGAGCTGGTCCAGGGGATTGCTGTACCCTGCCATGGTTTCTTTTCCCCGTTGAAAAATCCGTTGAAAAAATTCCTTGAAAACATCCATGAACAGAGATTTTTTGGATTTATAATAGTGAGCCAATCCACCTTTGGACATGCCGGCAGCACGGCAGATATCGGCCATGGTGACGTTGGCGCAGCCGGATGTGGAGATGGTCAGCAATGCAGTTTCAATAATGTGGTCTTTTCTTATTTTCTGAAGTTCTGGAATCGGCGGCATGAAAAGAGCTCCCCTTGGTTAA
>PNOB01000272.1 GCA_013824585.1 Desulfobacterium sp.
ACCGATAAAAATAATTTTTGGAGAAGGTGTTTTCTCGAGGATTTGATGTTTGTCTATCAACGCTGCATAATAATCTGTCCCATTTCGAAGGATATATGTTGTAATAAATATACAGGAGAAAGCAATTAAAACTGACAGCAGAAAGCTGTTTAGAATAAATTGTTTTTTCATTTTCAATCAGAATTGAAAGTAGACAAACGGACTCTCACCAAAATTGCCGAAAAGCAATATCGTCATTACAAGAAGATAATAAGCACTCCAACGAGTCATGAAGGGCTTTTTGGATAGTTGTTTTCGAACGCTGTCTTTTTCCTGCAGAATATGCGTGAATTCCATGATGAGCAGAAACAGGATGGCAATTTTGAATTCAAAACCATCCAACCCCAGTTGATCGTATTGAAAATCAAAGCTGGAGAACAAATGACTGATGATATACATAGCATCTGTCAGGCTGTTTGCCCGGAAAAAAATCCATGCAAACAGGACAAGGTGAAATGTAATCAGTATTTGAAAACCTCTCCACACACCTGGGATATGATGCAGATGAAGGCGATGTGCGATTTTTTTTCGTATGTCATAAGTCATTCTGCCGATTATGACATATAGGCCATGCAAAGAACCCCAGATGACGAACGTCCAGTTTGCTCCATGCCATAATCCACTGATGACAAAAGTCAGAAAAATGTTGCAGTAAAACCTGGTTTTTCCAGTACGGTTTCCACCAAGAGGGATGTATAAGTAATCCCGAAACCAGGTTGACAGGGAGATATGCCAGCGCCGCCAGAATTCGGAAACCGATGTTGAGAAATAAGGTTGCCTGAAGTTTTCCATTAATCTGAATCCAAGGATCTGCGCAGATCCGATGGCAATATCCGTATATCCTGAAAAATCACAATAGATTTGAAAGGCGAAAAAATAGGTTGCGATGATCAGTGGCAGTCCCGGGTGGTCCTGGGGGGCGTTGTAGACCTGATTGACACATACAGCCAGACGATCAGCGATTACAACTTTTTTAAAAATTCCCCATGCAATCAGTTTTATACCATTTGTTATCCGCTCATAATCAAATTTATATTTTTCATGAAATTGAGGCAGCATATTCGTCGGCCGTTCGATGGGTCCGGCAAGAAGCTGAGGGAAAAAAGAAACATATAAAGCAAATATCCCGAAATGATTTTCCGGTTTCTGGTTCCCGCGATACACTTCAATGGAGTAGCTTAATGCCTGAAATGTATAAAATGAGATACCGACCGGAAGAAGAACATGAAAAGCAGGCACATTGTAAAATATATTGATCGATGTAAAGAAAGCTCTGAATGAGTCATTAAAAAAATTGAAGTACTTAAATCCGAACAATATCCCAAGGTTGATCAGGAGACTCACGATAAGGTATTTTTTCTTATCTTTCTTGCCGGAAGCACTTCCCATTTTTTTCCCCGTTATATAGGCAACAAGTGTTGAAGCTATAATGAGAAGGGCATATTCAGGCTTCCAGCACATATAGAAATAATAATTTGCAGAAAGCAGCAACATCCATCGAAAGCGTTGGGGAATATAGAAATAGCCAATTGCGACTATTGAAAAAAATACAAAGTAGTGAAGGGATATAAACTGCATTTTTTATGATAATTCACTGTGATTCATTTTATTGTCTGTATAAATTTACTCATATTTTCTAAACTGCAAATGTAAACATTCTGGCCCCGTAGGCCAGGATGTTTACATCTAATGATACAGTTGTTTATAAATAGTAAGTATATTCTTTTCCTGAACAGATTCATAAAAATATTGAAAAGCTCTTTTTTTTCCAGCAGTACCCATTTTTTCTCTTAGCTCTTGCTGGTTTAGTAATCTAACTATATATTGACTGAATTGCGATACATTATCCGGATGAGCGATAAATCCAGTCTCTCCATCAATTACGGATTCAGGCAACCCTCCGGCATTCGAAACGACACAGGGAATACCGTTTGCCATGGCTTCGACAATTGAAAGTCCGAAGCTTTCAATTAAACTGGGCTGAAAATAGATCATGGATCTGCCATAGAACGTTTTCACATCGCTTCGATGCCCAAGGAACTGAATCCTGTCTTCCAGTTTTTCTGCAGTTACTACCTTCCTCATATCATCCAACTTGGAACCATCACCGAGCCAGATGAACTTGACCGATTTATTGGCTGAGACCACATTTTGAGCAACCGCAAGCCATACATCTGGGTTTTTATAGTCAACAACATGACTGGCCGTCAAAACAATCGGTTCTTTTTGGACCTGATCATTGCAGATGTTATCGTCAAAACTGTTATAGATAACTTGTATATACCTTTTGGGTATCCCAAGATTCTGGTGGTTTTTTTCAGCGGAGTAATTTGAAACTGTTATGTATTTTTTTTTGCGGGTCGGAGTGAATCGCCTGAGCAACCGAATTCCTGAACTCTTCAGTCGGCTTTGAGTGATCGGATGATCATGAAGCCAGGACATGGGGTACCCATGAAGCCACACCAGCAATGGTTTTTTCAGAAAAAACGCACCTAAGTTTACTGCATTGTTGCCGTCAGAAACAATGATGATATCCGGATTGTATTCCTGCACTGCTTTTGCGTACTGCTTGATTTCATATCTGATTGAGTAATACGGGTGAAAATCCGATGGTGTCCGGTCAAGCATTTGAAAGACAGGGATTCCGTGCTTATGGCAAAATTCCATCACTTCATTGTCCGCCTGATTGTGCTGGATCAGAATCGCAGTATGAATCTTATTGCGCAAATGAAGCTTGAGAAGCATGAAAAAGAACTTTCGTGTACCTCCAGTTGCTCCATAATCTGCAATCAGCAGGATCTTCATATCCCGTTCAAAGTACCGTCAGCTATTGGTCTATTCTTTCGGGCCATAATCAGTTCAGACATCGATGCATTTGTTTTTATATATGTTTCTATATTACGGGTTCAGTTGCCGCTTCACGGCAGACCAGGTAATCTTTTTCAACCATTATCCCATAGGAAACGGACGGTTCGTGTCAGTACCTGGTCGTTTTTATCATTGGAGTGTGTTTTTTTAATTTGAAAAAGAAAGGCCGATTTTCGTTTTTCGTCGGAGAAAGTCGTCATACAACAGCAAGGCATAATGTTTTACATTCCAGATTTTCCGTTTTGGGGCGGACAGGGCAAAGGCATGATCCGCCGCCCGGAAAAAACCTTTTTTTCGCAAATGAATTCCGATTTTAATGATGCTGACGGGATTTGACTCACCGGGAACAATCTGTGTATTGTTTTGACACAGGTCGTTCATACAGTTGATGTAGAGCTCGTTGGCTTCGGCCATTACCCTTGAGATCATTGCCTGGGTTCCCTGTTCTGTGTGAATACGTGACTTGATCAGAACCTCCTGGAGATGCACGAATTCATATTTTTTCGCCATCCGAAACCAGAGGTCATAATCCTGAGAAGTTTTCAATTGCTCATTAAACAAACCGACATCTTTGAAACATTGCCTGGGAACCAGTGCCGTGCATCCATGGATCGGATGGCCTATCAAAATTGAATAGATAAAGCGGTCCGGAGACACATGGTCTATTTTATTTGTTTCAAGGAATTTGGATTTGCTGTCAATGTACTCATAGTCGCTGTACAGGATAACGGTTTTGTTCAAGTCTTCCAGATAACGGATTTGATTTTCAAGCTTATGCGGATAATATACATCGTCATGGCTCAGCCACGAAAAGTATTCCCCCTCCATTCGGCCGATTCCGTAGTTCAATGCAGAAGCCACACCACCATTCGTTTTCAGAAAGTAGCGGATCTGGTCTCCATATGATTTTGCTATTGCATCTGTTCTGCCGTTATCCGTGGTCCCGTCATTGACGACAATTACTTCACTATTTTGGTAAGTCTGGGCAAGGGAACTGTCAATGGCTTCCTTCATGTAATTGGAACCATTATAAACAGGAATGATGATAGAAACTTTTGGATTAAATGACATTATGGATCAATCCATTTGTTTTTTTAATAATATTATTTTTAAAAAACTGTATTTTAATTCAGAAAAATATACCTGGTTATTTCATTCGTGGCGTTTTTAAAATTTCTATTATCATAATGATTCGGTGATATAGGAACTGTAAAAATGTTTTCTATAAAATTTTTGTTCAATAGGCGATAACTACCCCAGGGTCGAATGAGGCCGTATGCTGGTATAATATGAGATGTAATCAAGAATTTCTATCCAGCACATTGACCGCGACCGGAAATCAACACTTTATATCTTTTCATCGGCAGCTCTTCTTCTATCCCTCCCATGCCCTTAAAATAAATTTATCTGTTTTTCAATTAGCCGAAACGGCTACAATTATTAGTAGGAGGGAGGTATCTCAGTTTTTCTTTTGCGACTTCTTTATAGAATTCTATTGCTTTGTTTTTTAAAATTAAAACATCAAGCCTCTCCTCTATAACTTTATTGTTGATTATTGCAGCCTGATTTACAAGCTCATCATCTGTTAAAGCTTTTCTGATTGCTTTTTCGACTGTTTCAGGGTCATTAGGATGAACCAGAAAACCGGTTTCTCCATCAACTATCCATTCGTCTGCACAAGCTGTCCAGGATTGAATTGGAAAAGAACCCATTGCCATGGCTTCAAGAAGTGATGTGCTGATTGCATCGCTTATGCTCAATCCAATTGAAATTCTGCTGGAGCCATGAATCTTCAGTATATCATAATGTGGAGATTTTTCTGGAATAATGTTTACAGTTATTCCTGTTGATTCTTGAAAAAGCGCTGCTGCAATGATCACTTCAGGGGGTGCTAATAAAATAATATTAATTTCATATCCAGATAGGATATCTGCACATCTTTCCAATGCTCTCAAACCTACCAAGGCCCTTCCTGCCCAACCTTGGTATCCTTTAATTGTAATATTGCGTCTGTCCGAAGTTTTACCATTCTGTTTGAAACGGCTAATTGTTTTAAGGTCTAACCCCCCACTATTAGGAAAGACAGGTAATATCTTACCGCTGAAACCCATTTTTTTTGCTAGTTCTACATCCCGTTTGCATTCACAGGAATAAAAGTCGCAAGTGGTCAGTACTTCTGAGATTTTTTGTTTGTGCTCGGGCAATCGCCCAAATAGATAGATATCGCTGCCATAATTAGTGACAATCCAGGGGGGAAGTTTCTGTTGGTATACTTTCATAGCCTCAAGGGTTAAATAACCTGCATGTTGGATTTCTATGGAATGAATAATATCTGGTTTTAATTTTTTTATTAGACGCCCAAGTTTTGCTGCACGATAATTGGGAATATATCGATTCAATAATCCCTTGAAAGAGAGTACAAGGCCATAAAAAGGGAGCGGTATACCACGAAAATTAAGATTAGCTTTTTTTCGATTGTCACGGGCCCAGTAAAATGAGTGGTGGACAGTGACTCCTGACATATCCGGGTGTACGCTACAGATATCTATACTTGGAAACAGATGGATATTCCACCCCTCTTGGTTTATCTGGTTAATCCATTTGACGACATGAATACTGTCTGCCATACCAATTAATAAGAGCTTCAATTGATTGTTCCTCTCATGTCAGCCTAAGTAAATACTATCTAAAAGCCATAATCCTAAACTTTTATCAGAGTAATCACCACCATATTCTGAGCATTTTTCATTGATTAATAGTATCGGTTCCGGAAAGCTGAACGGGGGAAGATTCAGGTTAAGTGTTCTCCAAAATCCGTCGTTCAAGTCCATATTCTGGGTTCTGTTTGTAAATGTTGTTGTTAATAAGTACTTAGAGCCACTTTTTTTAAAATTATTCAGTATTCTTTTGGCATC
>PNOB01000273.1 GCA_013824585.1 Desulfobacterium sp.
TCCGAAGAATCTCCCAGATTTTTTTCACGATCCTGTTTCTCTGGTTCTGCATGGTCGCTACCCTTGGAGAAAACTGGTGGCAGCTTCGGGGCTGGCCAATAAACTGGTTCCTTCAACTGGACCCGCTGGTTGGAATCGGAACCTTCCTGACAACCCATACCCTGTTTAATGGCCTTGCCTGGTGCGTGGCAACCCTTGTCCTGACCATTCTGCTGGGCCGCTTTTTCTGCGGCTGGGTCTGCCCATTTGGAGCGCTTCACCAGTTGATGGGATATCTGGGGAAAAAAAATAAAAAGCCTTTGGAAAAAATAAAGATCAACCAATATCACAAAGCCCAATACCTGAAATACTGGATTCTCATTTTCCTGCTCACGGCTGCTGCTGCAGAATCCATCAACCTGATTCAATCTTCTTCATGGGGCTCTCCGGTCTTTTTTTCCGCCCTGCTGGTTACAACCCTTGTAATCCTGCTGATTTCCGCATCAATCAACCATATGACAGATTCAATAAAAACCTTTCTTCTGATCAGTATCAGTGTTGTGATCTTTATGGTGATCACCAGCCTGTTGCATATGAACGGGATTTTTTCTACTTCCCTTCTGACAGGCCTGCTCGATCCGATTCCCCTGATCCACCGGTCTGTCAATCTGGTTCTCCTGCCTTTTGCAGACAAAACATCCCTGTTGTTTTCCACCAATGCAAGATATTATGAACAGGCTTGGATCATCGGAGGCATTTTTTTCACTGCACTGTTTCTCAATCTTATGATCCCCCGGTTCTACTGCCGGTTTATTTGTCCGCTTGGCGCTTTATTCGGACTTCTGGGCCGGTATTCGATCTGGCGGATCGGTCAAAAACCCGGTAAATGCACCCATTGTAAATTATGTGAAGCCAATTGTGATGGTGCATGCGAGCCTTCCCGTCAGATCAGAACCAGTGAGTGCGTCCTTTGCATGAATTGCATGCATTGCTGCCCGGATGACCTGATGGAATATTCCATATCCCCATCTGTTGCCGGAGAGATTCCCTCGCCGGATATGGAAAGACGCGATTTGATTGTTTCCGCTGTTTCCGGTTTGGCGCTGGTTCCGATCCTTCGACTGGGCGGCATTGTCGGCCCCAACTGGAACCCGACCCTGGTAAGACCTCCGGGAGCGTTGGATGAAAACTCTTTTTTGGACAGATGCATCAAATGCGGCCAGTGCATGCGAATCTGTCCCACCAACATCATCCAGCCGGCCGGTTTTGAGTTTGGAATCGAAGAGCTGTGGACACCCAGGCTGAACTTCCGTATTGGAACCAGCGGCTGCCAGCAGAACTGCATTGCCTGTGGCAATATCTGCCCCACGGCTGCCATCCGGCCTATTCTCCTCTCGGAGAAACTGGGGAAAGACGATTTTTCCAAAAAAGGTCCCATTCGAATCGGAACCGCTTTTGTGGATCGAAACCGCTGCCTGCCCTGGGCCATGAATAAGCCATGCATTGTTTGTCAGGAAAACTGCCCGGTAAGCCCCAAAGCCATTTATACCCGCATCTCCTATGAGAAGGTCTGGCTAAGCAGTGAGCTGCAAATCCATACCATCACACCCGACACCCTTACTGTTCAGAAAGGGGTTTTGCAATCCGGCAAATATGCAACCGGCGATTATTTTGTCCATGTCCCCTCGGCTGATACAGATGGATATCGGCTGATTGACCGGAACAGTGACGATTCCATTCAGATTGCAGAAAACTCACCCTGGAAAACTGAACCGGAAACCGGCAGTGCAATTGAAATCTTTGTCCGGCTGCAAAGACCGTATGTTAACCCGGAAACCTGCATCGGATGCGGTACATGTGAACATGAGTGCCCGGTCAGCGGAAAAAGGGCTATTCGAATCACAGCAGAAAATGAAACACGGAATAAGGAACATACATTGTTATTATAGCACATTGTTGGGTTTCGCTCCGCTCTACCCAACCTACTGCAACTTCGTATCCTGACGCAGAAGCATGCAAGTGACGGAATACAGAATTATGTCGAATTGAACAGGAGACAAGGAGTAATCATGCGCTTCCGGCCATGTATTGATATTCATCAGGGCGTTGTCAAACAGATCGTCGGCTCCACCCTGACCGACAGTTCAGATCAAAGCCCGACAACCAATTTTCAGGCTGAAAAACCAGCTGAATGGTTTGCATCCCTGTATCGGCAGGATCACCTGACCGGAGGGCATGTGATTCAGCTTGGCCCGGGCAATGAAAAAGCGGCAAAGGAAGCCCTGGAGGCCTGGCCGAACGGAATGCAGATTGGCGGCGGAATTCATCTGGACAATGCCCGGCAATGGATTGACACAGGAGCCTCTGCGGTTATTGTAACCTCATGGGTTTTCCACGATGGAACCGTTGATATGGACCGGTTGAAAAAGCTTGCAGCTTCCATTGGAAAAAATCGACTGGTCCTGGACTTGAGCTGCCGGAAAAAGGAAAATTCCTATATCATTGTCACCAACCGGTGGCAGACATTTACCCGGGAAGTCATTGATTTCCGTTTGCTGGATAAGCTGTCCCGATACTGTGATGAATATCTGATCCATGCGGTTGACGTGGAAGGAAAATGCCGTGGAATTGAAATCTCTCTGGTCGAACTCCTTGGAAAGTGGAGAGGGCTTCCCATCACCTATGCAGGTGGCATTCATTCAATGGATGACATCAACCAAATTCAAGAGCTTGGAAAAGGGCATATCGATTTTACGGTCGGAAGCGCCCTGGATATTTTCGGCGGTACCCAATTGAAATATCAAGACCTTGCCAGGCAGTTCGGCTGCTGATTACTGGAGAAAAACATGCTTGTAACCACCCAGAAAAAAAACCATGTCTGCTTGATCACCATCAACCGTGAAAAAGTTAAAAATGCGGTTGACGGTCCCACGGCCAAAGCGCTTGCTGTTGCATTCCGCGATTTTGAAGAAGACGAGGCGTCTGATGTAGCAATTCTCGCCGGAGCTGGAAACACCTTTTGCGCCGGAGCAGATCTGAAGGCAGTTGCCAATGCAGCAGAGGGACGATTCAACACCTTGGCAGCAGAAGGAGACGGCCCAATGGGTCCCAGCCGAATGGTATTATCCAAACCTGTAATTGCCGCCATCGCAGGCTATGCTGTGGCAGGCGGACTAGAACTGGCATTATGGTGCGATATGCGGATCATGGAAGAAACCGCTATCATGGGTGTGTTCTGCCGCCGTTTTGGGGTGCCGCTCATTGATGGAGGAACCATCCGGCTGCCCAGACTGATTGGAATGAGCCGTGCCATGGATCTGATTTTAACCGGCCGCCCGGTTAAAGCCGATGAAGCTCTTTCTATTGGATTGGTAAACCGGGTCGTTGGACACGGACAAGGGATCGCTGCAGCAGAAGAATTGGCAGCAACCATTGCAGGATTTCCTCAGACCTGCATGAGAAGTGACCGCATGAGTGCTTATGAGCAATGGAGCCTGTCCCTTGAAGATGCGCTGCAAAATGAATTCAACCGTGGAATGAAGGTCATCAGCAGCGGGGAAACCCTGGCCGGAGCAGATCGATTTGCAAAAGGCATCGGCAAACATGGTGAATTTAAGGTCTGAAAACCAAATCGATTTTTTTTCATTTTTTTTTCCATTTTTTTCTTGACAATAAATCAGGTGCAGTATAAATTGTCGACAATCGACAAAGACTGATTCTTTACATCAATCAAATCCAGGAGGCAATACCATGGATACAACAATCTCCCGTAACTCTTACGATGCTATCGTTGTCGGATCCGGCCCCGGGGGGGCAACCGTTGCAAAAGAACTGGCAGAAAAAAACAAAAAAGTCCTCATATTGGAATGGGGTGACAATTGGCGCATAAAAGGGACAAACTGGCAGACCGCCATTACAGCAGGAATTCCCGGCAGAAGCCTTCTGGTCACGAACAAAGCTCTTGCCATGGTCAGGGGAATCACTACCGGCGGAACTTCTGTTTACTTCTACGCAACCGCATTTGAACCGCCGGTTGAGATGTTGAAATCCTATGGAATGGATATCAGCGAAGAAATCAAAGAAATTCGGAAAGAACTTCCTACCGAGCCGCTGAAAGATGAACTGATTGGTCCAGGAGCAAAACGGATCATGCAGAGTGCCAGAGAACTGGGTTATGACTGGAATAAACTTCCCAAGTTTGTTTATCAGGACAAATGTAAAGCTGGGTGCTGGCGCTGCGATTACGGATGTCCTTATGGCGCCAAATGGAACGCCAGAAATTATGTTGAACAGGCGCTTGAAAGCGGTTCAACGCTGATTAACCGTGCAAAAGTACAGAAAGTGATTGTTGAGAACAATACCGCTGTAGGCGTTGAATATAAAAAATGGGGATCAACCTATCAGGCTTTTGCACCCAAAATTATTCTTTCAGCCGGCGGAATCGGGTCCCCAGTCATCTTGCGAAAAAGCGGAATATACGGAGCAGGGTATGACTACTTCTATGATCCTTTGATTGCGGTAATGGGAACGGTTCCGAATCTCAAAGGCGGAAAGGAATTTCCCATGGCAACGGGGATTCATATGGAAGAAGAAGGGTATGTCATGACGGATATGACCGTGCCCCGCACGCTGTACATGTTGTTCGCTGCGGAGGTTTTCCGATTTCACAAGCTTTTCTCACACGGTAACACCCTGCAGATCATGATCAAGGCAAAGGACAGCCTGGGTGGTCGGGTAACCTATAATGGAGGTGTCCGGAAAAGCCTGTCAAAAGATGACCAGGCAAAACTGTTAAAAGGATATGAACGGGCAAAACAGATTCTGAAAAATGCCGGAGCCAAAGATATTTTTAAAAGCTGGTATATTGCAGCTCATCCTGGAGGAACCGTCAAGGTTGGCGATATTTTGGATTCCAACCTGAAAACCAAGTATGAAAACCTCTATGTCTGCGACTGTTCGGTCATACCGGAAGCATGGGGACTGCCGCCTACATTTACGCTCATTGCCCTTGGAAAAAGACTGGCAAAACATATTGCGGCATAATGAAAAAAAAATATGGATTTTAAGACCGCTGATCCAAAACCATACAAGGGGGATGATTTCCAATGCATACCGAACAACACCAACAACTTCCCAGACAAGGGATTCACAAAAAGAAAAGTTCTGACCATAATGGATATGATCCAATAGCCCTGCTCCTCTCTGAACTCATTCAAACAAGAGAAATCCGGACAATTATCGCCAATGCCGTGCCGGAAGTACTCAATGCGTGGGCAGGTGACCATTTTGCAAAAAAGATCACAACCCGTGCCATTGGAAAAAATATCAAAAACGGATTGTCAAGGCCCGAGGATGTTCTGGGTCAGGGTGAGTTGGCAAAACTGTTTCGAAATCCTGATATCATTCAAAATATGGCTGACCAGCTCCCCAAAATTCTGGATGTGCTTTTTGATCTTGCAGATGAGATTGGAAAGGGGCTGGAAAGCCTTCCTTCAACAGAAAAACAAAAAGTCCTTGGTAAATTGATTTCCGGAATATTTTCCGGAAGAACAGGCAAAGTGATTACGACCTGGGCAAGAGTGATATCCGGCGCACAATTGGATTCATCCGATTTTTTAAAAGAGACCTTAGAACCGGGTGTCACAAAATGGATTGAGGATACTGATTTTGGTGAGCTCAAGGAACTCCTCGATTCTATATCCGGTATCTCGGGTGAAACCGTAAAGATGCTCAATGATGCAATCTGGAAGTACCCGGCAAAAGTCGTTCTCCTGGTCTCATTTTTGCCAACCATTGCCAATATTCTGGTTAAAACAATCAATGAGTGTGTTGGCAGGTTTA
>PNOB01000274.1 GCA_013824585.1 Desulfobacterium sp.
TTACGGAGGTATCGATGCCGCGACGCGGAAAAATACACGCAGGGAGCAGCTGATCGAAGCCGGACTGGAAGCGTTCGGCACCATCGGATTTTCCAGATCGAAAATAACGGATATCTGCAGGATTGCCGGTTTGACGGAGCGCTATTTTTATGAGTCATTTCAAAGCAAAAAGGACCTTCTGGCTGCCGTTTACCGGACACTGATTGAAGAAACCGAGAGCAACGTCCAGAAAATCCTGAACCGGCTGGACATTGCGCCCATTGAAGCTGCATCCGAAACCTTGAAACTGTTTTTTGAACAGTTTCGGAACGATCCCCGCCGCACCCGTATCCAGTTGTTTGAAATCCTGGCTGCCGAATCCAAAATGGCAAAACAATACCGCACTGCCATGCATGCCTTGAGCCTCCGAATTGAACAGATCGGTGAAAAGATATTCCGCCTTGATCGAAGTCAGTCACAGGTACCCATTTTATCCAGAAGCATGGCGGGCGCCATTGTGGAAGTGGCAAGAGACTGGGCCCTGGGAGGGTACCAGACCCCGGTCGAGGAACTTGTATCCCATTTGATGGAAATGGTTATTGTGATGGGAACCCATTATCAGAAAAAACAGTCCGAGTAGCCTGTTCCTGTTAGGTCATATTCTTTTGAAAAAAATTGTGAAAGGCAGTAAAAGGGTTATTTCTTCATCTTTGATCCCAAACAACTTAGCCAATTCCTGCCGATTTATCAGGGAATATCTCTGCTTTGGATTCTGTATTTCATTAATTCTGCCATACATCCCGCCAGGAAGGAATGACCACCGGGCCCTGATCGGCCATGGCTGCTGCTGGATGTCCACCCATGGGACTTGGGGAACAAGCGACCTGATTCTCTCCCGCTTCGCCCTGCTGCTTCGAGTTCGTCCTTCTGCTCCCGGATATTCGATCGCAAAATGTCCGTGCTGTACTCCGGGTGAAACTGAACGCCCCAGGCCCAGCCGCGAAGGCGGAAAGCATGATTGGGCTCATATGTATTGGCTGCCAGACGTATCGCTCCTGTTGGCAGACGCAACACTGTCTGCTCATGGGTAACATGGACGAGAAATGATTGTGGAAGCGACTGAAAAACAGGATCATTGACGCAATCCGGAAGTAGCTCTACCTCTACAGTTCCGATCTCTTCGCCATGGGGATGGAAGCCGACCTGACCGCCTGCGGCTTGCGCCAGCAGTTGATGTCCATAGCAGATGCCAAAGAGTGGTATGCCCGTATGGAGCAAAGACAATACCCATTCTTCCAGTTTGACACTCCACGGCAGGTTATCCGTTACCATAAAATGTGATCCAGTAATCACCACGCCCGCGCACTCCTGCACAGAAGGGAGAGTCGCTCCATTTTCAGCATCCACAATATCGATTTCCACGTCTGTTATCCCGAGTGTCGCCGCTGTCCACTGATCAAAATCGCCGAACTGTTTTTCCGTGGCCGGGAATGTGGTTCCTGCTTTAATAATGTATAGTCTCTTCACCTTTTATGTTCCCGTTCAACCAGCAACTGCTCACGCTTTTCCAGTTCCAGCTCCTTGGCCTCCAACCGTTTCTTTTCCTGTTGAATCTCTTTCTGCTGTTCTGCAACCTTCTGTTTTTCAGTTGCCAGCTTTTCAGTTGTCAGGGCAAGCCGTTCGGACTTCAGCCGCTGTATTCCTTCCTGTATCTTCAATCGGATCGAATTATTCTTCAGATTATTCAAAATCGACAGATCCATGCTGAAGCATACTCCCTGATCTTCTGATATCACTGTCGCAGATCGTGTGTCCACCTCCAGGGCACTCATCTCCCCGAATACATCCCCCGGCGTCTGGAATTCTGCAATCCCGACATCCCCCTTTTTCACCAGATACTTTCCCCGGAGAACCCAGAACATCCAACTGTCATACTCCCCTTCCCGGATAACAGCCTCTCCTGGCTCATATTGCACCAGTTTTACAATCTTTGCCTTATAGTCATTTCTGGCTGTTTCCATCAGGCTCACCAGCTCGTCCATGGAGAGATCATGCAATATTTTGAACTTATGAATCAGTTCTATTGTTTTCTGCTTAAACAATTCACCTTGGATTTCAACAGGCATTTTATCTCCATTTTTAGTAAAACAATTATTCACAGCCCGATAAATCCGTGTAGGTAACCACCGATACCTTATTCATCGCTTCGTTTGAGATGTAAAAGAAATTGCCCTCCAGTGGAACGGCAATGCCGACAACATCGATATCCAGCGGGATAAAACCGGTTACTGTAGAATCCGATGTCCGGATCACAGCAACCTGATCTGCCATGGAATTGGTCACAAACACATACCTTCCGTCCGATGATGAAATAATATCTTTGATGCCAAATCCGATGTTGATCTCTTTTAAAACCACACCATCCTGGATCACCGATACTGAATTGCTCAAAATACTCGCAATATATAAATCCCTGTCCGGCAGAATAGCGATGTCCACTCGTCCATCGCCTGCCGGGATTTTCTCAACAATGGTATAATCGGAAATCTGGATCTTTAAAAGAATGTTTTCTTCCGTACTGACATAAAAATAGTTCTCTTCATCCGGGAAAAGCTCTTTTGGAGCAGCCATTCCAAGGGGAGTGTACTCCCGTCTGCTGATCATGAATTCATTGATTACAGGGTGATCCATTGGTGCCGGCAATGCCTCTATCAAACCACTCCAGGCATTAGGTTCTCCGGGTGAATTGAAAGCTCTCCCGGGCTGGGGAATATCCGACAGATGAATTGTTCCAGGATCATCATATGATGGGGATAACCAGCTGCAAAAATCATTGTTTGCAACCCAGTCATCCTTTGTATTTGTATCTTTCCCATTAGGGATTCGTGAATACGATCCAGGCTGATATTCCCAGTATCCTTCCCTGAATACAACCGGAAGCACTACATTGGTATATACTCCCCCCTGATCAATCGTGTCATGGACACTCACTTCATCGACAATATTATCCCACGGCGGTTCCATACCAGATACTTCCTGATAATCAAGAATCCCGTTATCATCCTTATCCAGATCAAAGCCTTCTATTTCTGAAAAATTCTCCACAAGCAGCAGTGTGTATGCCCGGGTTTTAAATTTGTGATTCAGAAAATCCGATCGCCAGAAACCATCTGCATCCGGCATTACTTTTGAAAATGCCATTTCAATTCTTCCCATTGTCGAAGGACACTTGGTTGGGCAATTTCCTGAAACCGGGTTTGCCTGGCAGATCGGACTGCTCATATCCGGTTCTTTGATCAATACTCCACAGTCATTTTCAACTGCCAATACAGTATATTCAGCACCACCGGGCGGAACACTGAAAAAAACTTCGACATAGGACAGGGTGTTTTTATTTAGAGGAATGGTTCCCACCACGGTATGATTGGTTGTCTCGATTATGGAAATGGAAGCATCATTCGTATTGGCTACCATGACATACTCGCCTCTGGACGCGACCGCGATTCCATTGGGAGCTCTGCCAACGCGGATTGTTTTCACTACTGTATTGCTGGAAGTCTGGATAACAGACACGGTATTATCCCATGAATTGGTGACATACACATGACTTCCATCCTGTGATACAGCCAACCGGTAAGGATCGATGCCCACCGGAATGGTTCCGACAACCTTGTTATCCGGGGTTTGAATGACCGAAACCGTATTGCCGGATGAATTGGTAACATACAGGTAATCACCCTTCTCCGTGCTTGCCAGCGCAATATCGTTGGGACTGCTTCCCACAGCAACTGTTGTCCGGTACCACTTTGCCTTAAACGTGTAAGGCATGGAAGAAGGAAGAGGCCCTATCCACAACCCGCTTTCCTCGGCATCATTCCGGCTTGGAAACATATGCTCAACAGAAATATACTCCGGATTATCTGCATTATCTGAACTTACTTCGAGATATGATATCATACTATCTTCATCATTCGGATTCAGAATAACAATTCTGCCCACTTCGATCTTGTACTTGTATTCCTTTCCCTGGATCAGCATTCTGCTTCCACTCAGAAAATCGATGATAAAAGAACAGGATGGAAAATCCGGATGGACAACATGAAACGTTTTATCAATTTTGAGTTGTTCATAGTCAAAAGCGGAATCTGTAAAAGAACGGCTTGTTTGACCACTGGTATAATAATTATTATCCGCACTGGAGGAGCAGCCAAGGCAAACAATCGAAACCTGCGTTAGTAGAAGAATACCATAAAAAGCTGTACTGAATTTTTTATTCAAGCAGATTGTATTCATATGGTCCTTATCCACATTTGTTGAATCCAATGTTCCCGCGTCTGCAAAAAGGCGGTAAATAATATATGTTGGAAATATCCATCAACATGCATCTGTTTTGAAAACTCTGTTTACAAACCAAACCTGTATTTTACGTTATAATACCCAGAGCCCATTTATCAAGAAAAAAATGAAATATTAACATTCTGAATTCGTTCTGTTTCAATACGATGAACTCCCTGAACCTCAACCCTGTATACCCAATTGAATCTACTTGACAATCCAGAGCAAAGTAAATTAAATTGTCTTCAACGCAGACGAAACAGAACTGGAGATCGTTCGCTGCCGCGGTTATTATTGCACAGACCTAAAAAATTAATTCATACACAATACCAACATCACACCGGACACAAGGTTAAGCTTCCGAAAACTCCAATCTTAACTTTACAGGAGGAAACAATGCTGATCGTCATGAAACACCTGGCAACCCAGGATCAAATCGATTGCGTGGTAAAATTTATTGAAAAAAAAGGATACACAGCCAGACCGATCCCGGGTGGTGAAAGGGTTTCCATCGGCATTTTATATAACAAAGGATCGGTTGATGCCTCCCTGTTCCAGAACCTTCCCGGTGTCAAAGAGGTAATTCCCATAACCCGCCCATATAAACAGGTAAGCCGGGAGTTCAAACCGGAAGATACCATCATCCGGATCGGCAGCCTTACAATTGGAGGAAAAGATCTGACCATAATGGCAGGCCCCTGTGCAATTGAGAGTGAAAAACAGGCCATGACAATTGCCAATCATGTGGTAAAATCAGGTGCTCACATATTTCGCGGAGGGGCTTTCAAGCCGAGGACATCCCCATACTCCTTTCAGGGACTTGGGGAAGAAGGACTTAAGATACTGGCAAAAGTGAGGAAAGAGACCGGAATGCCTGTGGTCACTGAGGTGATGGACTTTCAAACTTTCGATATTGTAGAAGAATATACCGATATCATTCAAATCGGAACCCGGAATATGCAGAATTTCAGTCTGCTCCGAAGAGCCGGCAAGGCAAAAAAACCGGTCCTCCTGAAAAGAGGAATGGCTGCTACAATTGAGGAATGGCTGATGGCTGCTGAATATATTCTGGAAGAAGGAAATTCCCAGGTAATTTTATGCGAAAGAGGTGTCCGGACATTTGTCAACCACAGCCGGAATACGCTGGACATTTCGGCAATCCCGGTTGTTAAAAAAGAGAGCCATCTGCCGATCATCGTTGACCCGAGCCATGCTGCCGGGATTCGGGATCAGGTGGCACCCCTCAGCCTTGCGGCTGTTGCCGTTGAAGCAAACGGACTCATTATCGAGGTACATCATGCTCCTGACGAAGCATTAAGCGATGGTGCGCAGTCTCTTTATCCCGAGCAATTTGATCTTTTGTGCCAAAAAATTAAAACAATGCATTCATTGTTTACCAGGCAGTAACCGGATCTGTTTTACAATCAAGGGATCGACGATTGACTCCATATGAATTTGAATTCACCGAAAACCATTATCACTATCTCAGAAACAAATGCGTGCCCG
>PNOB01000275.1 GCA_013824585.1 Desulfobacterium sp.
TCAACAAGAAGGATCGCACCATCAACCATGGAAAGCGCCCGTTCCACTTCACCCCCAAAGTCTGCATGACCAGGCGTATCAATAATATTAATCCGGACCTTTTTCCAGTTGATTGAGCAGTTTTTGGCAGCAATGGTAATGCCTCTTTCCCGTTCCAGATCCATGCTGTCCATGATTCGATCATCAACATCCTGATTGGCCCGGAAAAGACCGCTTTGTTTAAACATGGCATCAACAAGGGTGGTTTTGCCATGATCAACATGGGCAATAATTGCGATATTCCGAATATTCGGATTATTGATTTGACTCATTTTTTTCCCTAAATATAAGTGTCATTAAAAAAAGCAAAGATGAAAATGCAAGCGACAATATAACCATGAAAGACTGGATTACAAGGGGGGCATTCAGAATTTGAATCACCATGTTTTTTTATTTTCAATTGTACAAAAAAAGCATATAAGCTATTTTCTTTTTACAATATCAAAATGGTGAATCAGAGGAAAAAAGATGATAACCTTATTGGATTATGGGGCCGGGAATGTCCGGAGCGTTGTGAATGCAATCGAACGTCTGGGCGAAAGTGTAAAACCGGTTTCCTGTGCAGAGGATATTCAAAGAGCTGAAAAACTGGTGTTTCCCGGTGTCGGTAATTTCAGCAGTATGATGCAGATCATGGATAAAAAAAAATATATTCAGGCTTTGATCGACTATCTTGAGGCAGATCGGCCTTTTCTCGGCATCTGCCTGGGACTTCAGGCCCTGTTTGATTCAAGCCAGGAGGCAGATGGAGTTCAGGGACTGGGGATCATCCCGGGAATTGTAAAACGGTTTACAGTGGATCTTTCCGTACCCCATATTGGCTGGAACGGAATCAATGTCAAACAACCGTCGCGGGTTTTTCAGGGTCTTCGAGGGGATGAGCGCTTTTATTTTGTGCATTCCTATCATGTTGTTCCGGATGACGATGCCGTAGTGATGACAACCACCAATTATGGTTATGAATTTGTCAGTGCTGTTCAGAAAGGAAATATTATCGCTACCCAGTTCCATCCGGAGAAAAGCGGTTCAGCAGGTCTTTCTGTGTTCAAAAATTTTTTGAACCTGAAGATTCCAGCCTCATTTCCTGATCTGGTTACTCAGGAAACAGCGCTTTCCAAAAGGATTATCGCCTGTCTGGATGTTCGTTCCAATGACCAGGGAGATCTGGTAGTTACCAAAGGAGATCAGTATGATGTAAGGGAGGCCGGCGATGTCCGGAATCTGGGCAAACCAGTTGAACTGGCGCAACGGTATTATGAGGAAGGAGCGGATGAGATCACTTTTTTGAATATCACTGGTTTTCGGGATTTTCCGCTGGAGGATATGCCGATGCTCGAGGTTTTACAGAAAACATCGGAAAATGTGTTTGTACCCCTTACCATTGGTGGTGGAATCCGGGATTATACGGATAAGGATGGCCGGGTTTATACCGCTCTTGAGGTTGCATCTGAATATTTTCGTTCCGGAGCGGATAAAATTTCTATTGGCAGTGATGCCGTCCTCATTGTCGAGGAGTATCTGAAAACCGGAAAGAAAACCGGATGCAGTTCAATCGAAGAGATCGCAAGGGTTTATGGCAACCAGGCGGTTGTCATTTCCATTGATCCCAGGCGGGTATATGTAAACTCCCCGGATGAAGTCACACATCCTGTCATTAAAACCCGATTCCCCGGTCCAGACGGTGAACAATATTGCTGGTATCAATGCACGATAAAAGGTGGAAGGGAAGGACGTGATCTGGATGCATCAACGCTTGCCAGGATTTGTGAAGAGCTTGGGGCAGGGGAGATATTGCTGAATTGTATTGATCAGGATGGCACCAATTCCGGATTTGATATTGAGTTGATCAATCTGGTTCGCAATACCGTAACCATTCCGGTGATTGCATCCAGCGGAGCCGGATGTGTTGAACACTTTTATGAGGTGTTTTCCCAGACCAAGGCAGAGGCCGCGCTTGCAGCAGGAATTTTTCATCGACAAGAGGTTCCGGTCGGGGATGTGAAGAAGTATTTGAACGGGAAAGTGGATGTCAGGATGTAAAGGTTTTTTCAAGGTTCTCATAGATGGTATAGCATAGGGTAATCAGACTGATGATTCATAAACAGCGAAATCGTAAAAGTATCCTGACCGTGTATGTTGGACTGGGGGCCAATTTTCTTCTGGCAGCCCTGAAAACTACGGTCGGCATAGCAGGCCATAGTTCGGCGCTGCTTGCCGATGGCATCAATTCGACCTCAGATGTGGCATACGGTATTGTGGTGAGCGTGTTTATGAGGCTTTCGAGCAAGCCTCCGGATGAAGATCATCCTTATGGACACAGCCAGATGGAAAGTATTGCAGCGGTTGTCGTGGGCGCTTTCGTAATCACCACAGCCATTGCCATTTTCTGGGATTCGATAAACAGCGTATATGATATTTATTCCGGAAAAGCGGATGTCAGTGTTGCTGCTGAAATCGCCCTGTGGGTTGCATTATTTACCGTGGCCATTAAACTGTTGTTGACGGTCTGGACACTGGGTATCGGTCGTCAGACCCAGAACGCCGCTGTGCTGGCTTTGGGGTTTGATCATAGAAATGACGTGTTTTCAGCCCTGGCCGCGACCATCGGCATTTTTTTTAGCCGATTCGGGTATCCCTGGATCGATCCACTGGCCGGGGCAATTGTTTCATTGATTATTCTTCATACAGGGATTGAAATATTACGCGAATCTACGTCGGACTTGATGGACACATTACCAGGAAAAAATCTGGCAAAACAGATCACCGGTTTTGTGAAATCGGTTCAGGGTGTAGCCGAAATCGAGGAAATTCACGCACACCGATTCGGCCCGTATCTGGTTGCCAACTTGACAATATGCGTGGATGGGAATCTTTCTGTGACCGAAGGGGATATAATTGCCACCCGGGTGGAAAGCATTCTGATTGACAACATTGAGTTCATGCGCAAGGTTCATGTTCATTATCATCCCATGAATTCCGATGCCTTGAAGGATAATTTGGGTATGTAAAGAAATACTTGAATGGAATTGTGGATGTCAGGATTTGGATGCTTTTTACAGGTTTCTAATGGATGGTGTAGGTTGTTTTGTCCGGAATAATGCTGGCCTCAAGATATTCAATAAAAAGTGTGAGACCTTTTTCCATTGAGCTGAATTTGGTGATCAGTTCCTGTTCGGTGTACTTGCTTGCATCTTCAATGATAAACATGGCAATGGCCGCATTGATTGATTCCTGGGTGGCTGGATCGATGTTCATGCAGAGTACGGACCGTAACCCCTCCTCAAGATATTTGAGTAAATTCTGTTTCTCCATTTATGATTCCTTTCTTTATGGTTGTTCGATCTGAATACGGTTTCCGGCTTTTCCGATCGAACCGGATCATTTAATGCCATACACTGTTGGCTTTACATACGATTCTTTTAAACACATCCCTTACATCGGAGAGATCGCTATCTGCATAGGCAAGGTAACGGGGGCGCAATGAATGGGCTTTTGTCACAATTTTTTGTTCCTGATCCGGCAGAATGAGGATAAAGGGAATTCGTTGAAGCTGATCCTGGAGGGCAACCAACTCATGCAGCTCATTTTCATTTTTAGCAAAAATAATTGCCGCAACAACACCGTTCAGCGGTTGACGAAGGATTTTAACCAATTGGTCCATATGCCGAGCGATGATGATGTTTTCACGCAGGACAACCGTCTCCACCAGTGACTGAAGATACGTGCCTGTATTTTCGATGGGATGAGAATATAATAATATACTTGGTGTAACTAACATATGATTTTTCCTTACGGGAGATCATTCAGGGCAGCATGATTTTAATGGAAGAATGATACAAAAATCAGGCCAATGTGTAATGCAAACGATCAAAAAGAAAGAAAGTTAAATAAAACAATGTGTTGATTTTGAATATGACAAAAGGTGCAGATTAAGTGCCTTGAAAAATAGAAAAATCGTATTGCGCAACAGGACATGCGTCCCACTGGGATAGACATGGACGCCAATTGGTTTTATTGTCAATATGATATGGTTTGTATTTACCATATCATATTGACTCTCTGGTTTGAATGCTCAATCGCAAGAAATACGAAAAAGATGAAGAACCTTGTCCGTTACATGTTATTGTTTGTCACATGTTTCCAGGACAAGCCATATGGAAACGATCTGATTTGACTTGTCTATCATATATCCCACAAGGCTGTTCGGCGTTATCAGTTCAACCGGCATATTATTGCCTTCCGGAGTATGATAGGTCAGTTCCGGTGACAGGGGTTTCTGGGAATCATCAATGACGACTTTCTCTTTATCAATGCTCATCAAACAGCCATACCCGTCAAACCCATCCGGGTAATGGGGAGGCAGTTTCCATTCTCCCTTTTTCCCGCGGGCTTCGCAGATACCGGCTGTAACCAGGAACGCACAGGCGATGATCATGAGTATTGAAATATTTCGTTTTATCTGCTGGTGTTTCATCTTATAAACCTCCTTGTTCAATGTGGTCAGCCTTCCCTGCAAAAAGTTCATTTTTTTTGCAGGGAAGTGCTGAATCATACTGTTATTCTTGTTTTTCAAACCAATACCGGATACCAAAAGTCGGTCCTTTTTCCATTAATGTCGTGATATTCTCAGTCGCTGCATTGGCAGTAGAGGAGCTCATGATTTTCAATTCTTCTCCTGGCGCTATGGTCGCGATAGCCGGTGACATGAGCCTTCCTGGTTTTTTGATTCTGGACGGAGCGATAACCGAATAATCGTCTGGATTGGCATTATGCGCTGAGACCGTACCTTTAGCTGTGGTTGAATCCGGAGCTGTGGAATTATAGATCAGGTAATCCCCTTCACTGACCAGATTGCCATCACTGTCATACTCTGGTTTATCAAATGTGCCGTTTTCATCGATATCCCATGGCGATTCTTCCAACCTGGCGCCAGATGCTGCATTGATTTCATTGATAACCGACTCGCCACTTGCGCTGCATGGGGTGATATCAGGAATATAGGAGATCACAATGGCATTGCCGCCCCGGACAAGGGGATCGGTTACAACGCGTTCACCGGAGATCGGAAGATCAAAATACCAGCCCGCATGATGGGTCGGGTTGGGTTTATAGTCCTCTTCCGTGATCGGCGTGGGCGGATCAGTAAGCATATTATAATTGTTGGTGGTCCCTGCCACATCATCTACCGTGTCCACCTCTGTTGCGTAGTCGATCGCATGTTGCGTGGTAGATCCGACCGTATACGTATCCACATTGATGATTTCGGTTTGTTCCAAAAGGCTTACGGTTGAGGGTTGATTGCTCAAGGGTGTCGAGTCCCGGGTAAAGGAACCGAGATATTCCTGGTCATCCGAGGCATCTCCATAATCCCAGATTCCGTATATGGTTTGGGTATCGTAATAAGTGGTATCGAAGTCTCCGAGGTATTTGCCGGTGGCAAACAGGATCAGATATCCGTCCTGATTGACTTGTTTCATACTCATGACATCCGGTTGAGTGGTGATGGGCTGTACTGCGCCACCCGGCCCGATGGCCTGAAACAAGGGCTTTAGTGTTCCCGAAGTATCCTTGTAAGCAGAATTCCAATCTGAAGGATTGGAACTGGTCAGGTCAAATTTCCAGAGATTTCCCTGGAGGTCCCCGGCATATACATAATCAACCCTGTGGTCATTGTTAATGTCAATGGCTGCTGGTGTTGACAGGCCATTACACTTCGGGGAACCTTCATTGGCAGCACCAGTATCG
>PNOB01000276.1 GCA_013824585.1 Desulfobacterium sp.
ATGGATATGGAGTGGTCTCCTCCCAGAAAAATAGGTTTGCAGTTTTCCTCAATTGCCCTGCAAGCTTTCTGATAAGCTGTTTCGCATACCCGGCAGATTTCTTTGACCAGGGTATCTTCTGAGAGAGAATCCCTTACAGGCACCTGAATATTTCCCTCATCAATAACCGTGTATCCCAGTTCACGAATGCGTGACAGAAGACCGGCATAACGGATTGCGCTGGGCCCCATATCCACACCGCGATGGGATTGTCCCAGGTCAACCGGGATGCCTATGATCCGGACAGATCCTTTCATAATGATTGTTTCTTTTTCCTGGCTAGATTATTCCAGAGGTTGATCATGAAATCCTGAACATTTGTCAGAATGGCAACTGCCTGGGCAGAACCCCTGTTGGCAAGTTTGTCTGCGCTGAATTCCGTCATGTCCACAATATAAAAATACACCGGCCGGATAAATCCATCGTCCATGACCTGATAACTCGGGGTCATATTTCCAAAGGCAATGGAATGGAGCTGCGTTGCCAGTGTGATCACGGTTGTGGCCTTTTTTGCATATGTCCGCATCACATCCTGTGAAATGTAAACATCCGGAAGGACTTCAGGAAGAGGGCCATCATCACGAATGGAGCCGGCCAGTACATAGGGTACACCCTGTTGTTCACAGGCATAGATAATTCCGTCTTTCAGTTCCAGTGTATCAATGGCTTTTCTGATTGAACCTGCATCCCGAACCGCATTCAAAATATCCAGATGATTATAATGACCCAGTGGTTGCAATTCCTGGGTATAGATATCCTGTCCCAGACCGGTTTTGAAATAGGCTGCTTCAAGATCATGTGTCGCCAAAGCATTTCCAGCCAGCAAGGCGTGACAAAAGCCGCCTTCGATCAATCCCTGCATTGCATCCCTGCTGTCTTTGTCAAAAGCCACAGCCGGGCCGAGAACCCATACGATGTAACCGTTCTTCTGGTCATGTTTTAATAGCTCATAAAGCTGATCATAACTTCTGGAAAAAGGAGTTTCTCTTGTTCCACGAGTACGGAAAGAAAATTTATCTCTGCTTTGTTCTGTTTTTTCATCAAAACCGGTTGTGTACACAAGAATGCCATCTTCTCCGTTTTCGGTTCTTCCCATGACAACCGCATCCCCTTTTTTTAACCTCCTGGCTTCAACCACTTCGATCCGGTTGTTTTTCAAGACCATGACGCAATCCATTCTGTTTTCCCTGGCAAGTATCCATTCTCCATTGCCCAGGTGAATATATTCCGGATGATTGGATGTGGCATGAAACTTTTTTGGAGCAACGCCATTCCGGGGTGCGGGGAGTGTTATGATCTTTGGCGCGTTTCTGAACTTTCCTGCTGAAAAATCAGGTGGTATATATCTCGGGAGTTGAAAGGCCAATGTTATTCTCCTGTTATGCGTTGATCACGGCTGGTCTTTTTCACTCTTTATACACACTCTGGTCGGAAAAGAAAAGACCTCCTATTGTTTTAACAGATGTTGTTTGTCTGCCTGAGTTTGAATAAATGGGAAAAGCCCGATTACAGGAGCCTCTCCATTATTGATCCGATCCAGTTGAGTCTGCATATCGTTAATAATTGCTTCAGGTTCATACACATCCTGTGTGGCGATGACAGGAGCCTGTACCTCCCGCAATTCTTTTTCAATATCTTTTGTATCGGCTACCTGTTGACCCACGATGATTGGACGGCCTGACGGACGGATAAAGTCATTCAAACGGGTGGTTTTCATCTCTGAGTCGGTCATTGGTTTCAGTTCAGCCAGAGAAATCCCCGGTAATCCAAAACAGGCGACAATGAGGCAACATGCTGCAATTACTCTGACATTCTTTTTTTGTTGTTTTACTGTTTTCATTTGGTTTCTCCCTTTTCTGTTATGATTCTTTCCTGGTACCCATGATGGTTTGTTTCGTGATTTTCAGCTTATTTAATAGCAAACCGTATGCCATTATTTTATCAAGTTGATAACATCCAGAAGCATTAAGGAAAAAAACATGAGTTAAAAAAAACAGATGATAACCAATTGGAAACTTTTGTTGCCTCAATGGAATTGATTGGTAAAAATTAAACAATTTTTCAATAAGTTAACAGATAATGACAAAGGTTGCCATTAGAATAAAGTTGCGGGTATTGATCCGGATCGTTCCTTCTTATGCTTGAAGTTTTCAGGTATTGAGCCTGAAATGGATATGGTGTTGTCTGAAGCAAGGGGCTGATCCATCTTGGCAGATGACTGGCATCAGCCCCTTGTGGTTTTTTCATTGTTTGAACTGGTTATGTTTTCTTATTCCATTTTGCAGCATGATTTGTAGGGGCAGGCCCCTGTGCCTGCCCTTTGTGTGACCAAATATAATGTCAACATGAAAGCAGTAAATCGGAATTACCAGTTTTCCCCCAAAAGCTCAAAATAGGCTTGGGGATGAGCACATGCAGGGCACATTTCAGGGGCTTCCTTCTCTTCATGCACATAGCCGCAGTTACGGCATCGCCATTTTTCTCTGCTGGATCTCTTGAAAACCTTTTTGTCGCTAATGTTGGCGGCAAGATCTTTATACCGCTTTTCATGCTGTTTCTCAGCAACAGAGATCATCTCAAAAACCAGTGCAACAGCTTCAAATCCTTCTTTACGGGCAACCTTGGCAAATCCCGGATACATATCTGTCCATTCATGATGTTCACCGGCAGCAGCGGCTTTCAAATTTTCAAGGGTTGTTCCAATCACACCCGCAGGAAAACAACCACTGATTTCAACATCGCCGCCTTCTAAAAAACTAAAAAACCGTTTTGCATGTTCTTTTTCCTGATTTGCGGTCTCTTCAAAAATATCGGCTATTTGTACAAGACCATCTTTCCTTGCCTTACCTGCAAAATAGGTATACCGGTTCCTGGCCTGGGATTCACCGGCAAAAGCGGTCAGCAGATTTTTTTCTGTCTGAGATCCTTTTAAGCTTGTCATATTGCATTCCTCCTGTTTGTTATAATATTAAGTTGTATAACTGCATAATCAAAAGCAGTCTGAGATGTGAATCGTATGATATGGGTTGAATATTTAGTCAGATACATCTGAATCGAGAAACGACCTTATCAAAACCTTGAATAATATTCAATGGGATATTCCCTCGATTTGGACAGCTAAAATCAATCATTGCCCGGAGGTATTGTTTTTCTGATGTACTCTTTTAACTGTTGCATAAGAATTATTGTACGGGCGCCTGGTTTGCCATTGCCGATCATCACATCATCCACTTGAATAACCGGCACGAGCCCCTTGCCGGAACCAGTGATAAATATTTCATCAGCTTCATACAACTTGTTTTTTTTGATTTCATTGATTTTTACTTTAAAAAGAGGTTTGGCGATTTTCAGAATCACCTTGCGGGTGATTCCGTTTAGAATATTTTTCCCGGGAGTAACAAGACAATCCTTGTAGAATGCAAACAGGTTTGAGGTGGTTCCCTCTTTAATGAAATCAGAGGAATCCATATACACAGCTTCAACAGCCCCTTGCTGCTTTGCCTTCTTTAATGCCATGGTTGCATCCAGGTAGTTAATGCTTTTGGCTTCGGGCATGGTTCTTTCAAGCGGTATGATGATCGCTTTAATACCCTCTGAATACCATGATTCCGGCAATGCGGATACAGGAGATACAATCACCAGCAGACGGGGTTTTCCATCCGGAGTGATGAAGTCTCTGCTTGGTCCGCCTGTTACAATAATCCGGACATTAGCGTTCCTGTAACTGTTTTTTGTAACCGTATTCATTACAATTTCTTTTAATTCACTCAGAGTCCAGGGGAAACGCAGACCGATTTCCTTTGCAGAATGTTTCAAACGGGAAAGGTGCTCCTGAAGAAGGAATGGTGATCCGTCATGTGTGCGCAGAAAGTCGAACACACCGTACCCCCGGAAGAGTGCAAGGTCATTTACAGGAATCACGGCCTGATCTGCCGGGACATATTGTCCGTCAATATAATAAATATCCATGGTTCATTATTCCCAGAAGGGTCGTTAAAAACACAAATCGTTCCGATAGTTATCCTATACAATAAAAAAATAAAACAGTACTATATCAACCAGGGATTAAAAAAAATATAAATTTAAAGGAAATCAAAGCAATTGGTGAAATAGAGGGGTTCATGACAATGTTGATAAATTGTCAATAACATGTTCATAACTTTTTAAGATAATGATATAGTTACATTTAATATAAATAGTATGATAACCATGACAAATGGAAAACATGGGTGTTCATTGACAATTTTTTTTATCATTCCAATAAGAAATGAAAAGAAAAAAATGTTTACAACCCAACACTCCATTATCGGAAAACCCAGGATTTTCAGCTTGACTTCCCTGCATAGATGCATTAAATCTTGCAACGTTTTTTGAAGAAACACCATCCAATAATATTTTCCTCTGCAATACAGGTAAACGAGCAATGAATAAAGCAACCCTTCCAATAAAAATTGCCGTCGTTGATGACGATAATATGTTTCTGGAAATGACAAAAATGATCGTTTCGTATGATATTGATGAAAATGTGGTGTCCTTCCAAAGCGGCAAAGCAGCATGGGATTATATGGAAGGTCATGACAGTGCAAACATTATTCTTTCCGATATCAACATGCCTGGAATGGACGGATTGCAGCTCTTATCACAGATCAAACAAAAGTATCCCACCAAGATCTGCATCATGATGTCCGGAGATCCTGATAATGAATTACCGGTCAGAAAACTGGGTGCTGACGGATTCCTGAATAAACCGTTTCAGGCCAGGGAACTGCTCAGCATGATTCAGTCTTTCCTGTAAAAGTTACCTGGCAGCGTAATAAACGAATCTTGTCATGTGAATGATTGAGCCCGGTTTTATTGAAAAATTGCAGATCAAAAATCCTCTGCTGAATTCAATCAAAGCATGACCCCCCAGAACCCATGGAGAAGAGATATGAATCATATCGGTCAATCCAGTAAAAACGATATTTTTACGAGCTTTCGAAATCACGTTTCTTCAGGAAAAGCAGACTTTTTTCAAAATGTTGGAATTGAATTTGTATTTGGCCGGAGAGAAGGGCCGTATGTCTGGGATACGCATACCGGTAAAAGGGTAATCAATTGCCACTGCAACGGAGGAGTCTTCAATCTCGGGCACCGCAATCCAATCGTCATGAATGCATTGCGGCTTGCCATGGAGGAACTGGATGTCGGGAATCACCATCTGGTCAGCGAAGCAAGAGCTGCATTGGGTAAAAAACTCGCGGATATGACACCGGGCGAACTGACCTACACGGTTTTTGGAGTGGGCGGGGGAGAGGCCATTGATCTGGCCATCAAGCTGGCCAGAGGTTTTACCAACAGGATAAATATCATATCCGCGAACGGCGGATATCATGGCCACACCGGTCTGGCCCTGGCAACCGGTGATGAAAAATATCGCAAACCCTTCGGGCCTAATCCGCCGGGCTTTATTCAAATTCCTTTTGACAATAAAGAAGCCTTGTCCTCGGCCATTGACGAACAGACAGCCGCCGTTATTTTTGAAACCATCCCGGCAACATATGGTATCCCGATTCCGCAACCGGATTATTTTCAATATGCATATGATCTTTGCCGGAAACATGGTGCCCTGTTCATTGCTGATGAAGTACAGACCGGCCTCGGACGAACCGGACGCATGTGGGGCATTGAACATTTCAATGTGGTTCCGGATATCATGGTGATCGGAAAAGGGCTTTCCGGCGGGATTTATCCCATGTCCG
>PNOB01000277.1 GCA_013824585.1 Desulfobacterium sp.
ACGGCTTCTGTTACAGAGAATCAATCGGCATCGCCAGAGCATAATCGGACCTGTCATTAAATCAAGGATGGAGCTTAAAGAAAACATACTTACCCATGACAGGCTTCAGCAATTCATTCTGAAACACGCAGAAGAAACAGAGACACCTCTTCGGCAGGTCCAAAAAAAAGCAAGTGAGTACCTTGAAGAGATTGCTGCAGACTATAGCCAGAACTGGATTAGAATGTACGATTTGACCCTCAAGGTCATGTTCAGACTCCTGTTTGACGGAATGATTTTGGATACAGAGGGACTTGAAAAAGTAAAAAAGATGTCTCACCAGGGCCCGCTCGTTCTTGTCCCCTGTCATAAAAGTCACCTGGATTATCTGATTATCTCCTGGCTCTTCCTTTACCATAATCTGCCCTGTCCACATATTGCTGCCGGGAAAAATCTATCTTTCTGGCCGATTGGAACCATCTTCAGAGGTGGAGGAGCTTTCTTCCTGAGGAGAACATTTAAAGGGAACCCTTTATATGCAAAAATATTTTCTGAATATATATACAAAATTCTTGAAGAAGGATTTAACCTTGAATTTTTTATTGAAGGCGGAAGGAGTCGGACCGGAAAACTCCTGATGCCCAAACTGGGCCTGTTGTCCATTATTATCGATGCATTTAAAAAGGGAGCTTGTGAGGATTTAATCTTTGTCCCTGTCTTTATTGGTTATGACCGTGTTCTTGAAGAAAAAGCATATATCCATGAAATTGAAGGCGGTCAAAAAGAGCCCGAAAGCCTGAAACAGGTGATTAAAGCACGAAAAACCCTTAAGGCAAGATATGGCAAGGTCTATGTAAACTTCAGCGATCCCATATCCTTAAAGGATTATCTGGCAAAAAACCGAATTCATCTTGAAACATTGATGAAACAGGAACAGTCAATTTTTTGCAATAAGATGGGATTGCACTTCTTGAATGCGATCAACAATGTTTCCGTGGTCACACCACATGGAGTAATGGCAAGTGCTCTTCTCAATATCTCCAAAAAACGCTTTGCAAAAAATCTCCTCGTATCCTGTCTTGATACATATATGACCCATCTTAAAGCGACCAATGCCATACTCGCAGATACCCTGAAGAAAGACACCGCCAATGCTTTCAATCAGGTACTGGATACCTTTGTGACTCGAAAATTTGTTGAAAGAGCCGCCAGGATCGAGGCAGATGAATCTTCAGAGACCAGCGAGCTGCTGAAAATTCATGAAAATAAAAGGCCCAGTCTGGATTACTATAAAAACAATTGTATCATCTTCTTTATTCCGGCTGCGCTCACGGCTGTTTCGATTCTGAGCAGGGATTCTTTCCAGTTTACCGCATCTGACCTTCTTTCTGAGTATAAATTCCTGCAAGTGCTGTTTTCCAGTGAGTTTGCATTTGATGAAAACAAACCCGCCGAGCAGATGATACGAAAAACACTAAAAGCTTTCATCGATGACAGCATGTTAATTCCCCATCCAACCCTTCCGGATACCTATCGCCTGACCTCATCCGGGCTTCGGAAATTAAAATTCTTTGCCAGGTTCTTAAAAACCTTTTTTGAGTCATACTTGGTTGTTCTAACCTTTTTTGTCCGGTATCCAAAGGATTCCGTCGATGTTAATGATCAACTGAAAAAAATACACTCCATGGGAAACCGAATGTTCAAACAAAAAGAAATTGAAAGAATCGAATCGCTTTCAAAAATCAGTTTCAAGAATGCAATTACTTTTTTTGATTCGATAACGCTTACCAGCCCAGAACATAATGAAAAGATTGATTTTTATATAAAACGAATTACTAACCACCTCAATCTACTTGAAGATTAAATGAAAGCATTAATCCTGGCAGCAGGTTTTGGCACCAGGCTTCTGCCGTATACCAATCATACACCTAAGCCTTTGTTTCCGATTTCAGGAAATCCATTGCTGAATCTCATCATTGAGAATCTGAAGCGATCCGGCTGCACAGGGATTGTTATCAATACCCATCATCTGCATGAAAAAATTGAGGCCTTTATTGCAAGTCAAAATTATGGAATCCCGGTGATCACCCAATATGAACCAACCATTTTAGGCACAGGCGGAGCGATTAAAAATACTGCTGATTTTTTTGATGCCTCCCCTTTTATGGTTATCAACAGTGATATCCTGACCGATATCAGCCTGAGAGACGTTTATGAATTCCACCTGGGGCATAATCAATCTGCAACCCTTGTTCTGCATGATCATCAAGCCTACAACAATGTATCCGTAACAAACAAGGGTTCCATTATCGGATTCCATGAACAGGTGGCACCCAGCCAGGATGGGATCATGAAAAAACTGGCGTTTACCGGGATACAGGTTCTGGATGCGGATCTCATTCCTCTTATCCAGCAACAAAACTATTTCAGCAGCATTGATTTATATCAGCACATGATTTCCAAAAACCAGATGCCCAAAGCATTGATCGTAAAAGATCATTTCTGGACAGACATCGGAACACCAGAGTCTTATCTGGATACTGAATACAGATTTTCGGCACCTCAGGCATTTCAAAAGGCATTTTCCATTTCTTCAACAGGAATGATTTCAAAGGAAAAACTGAAGGGGGATGGTTCAGACCGTCAATGGTATCGTCTGTCCGCAGAGAATCGAACCCTGATCCTCGTAAGACATGGTATCCGGGAACAGATCGATACATGTGAAGTGGATTCATTTATTCAAATCGGACAGCACCTGCAACAAAAAAAAATTCCTGTACCGGCAATTTATGGCTACAATGCTTTCTCCGGCCTGGTCTTTCTGGAAGATCTGGGAGATACTCATCTTGAGGATGTTGTAAAACAATTGAAACATCACAAGGATCGCATGGCTGTTTACCAGGAAGTCATAAAACTGCTGATCCATATGTCACAGAACGGAAAAATCGATTTTCTGCCATCCATGACCTACCAGACCCGGGAATACTCCAAAGATCTTATTATTGAAAAAGAGTGCCGCTATTTCAAAGATGCATTTTTAAAAAACTATATGAAAATGAATTGCCCTGAAAAACCTCTGGAAAATGATTTTTCCGATCTCGCGGATTCTGCTCTTCAAAATGGAATGAGAGGTTTTATGCATCGTGATTTTCAATCCCGCAACATCATGGTAAAGGAAAACTCTTTTTATCTGATTGACTTTCAGGGTGGACGTATCGGCCCGTTACAGTATGACCTGGCATCTCTTCTGATTGACCCCTATGTCGCGCTTCCTTTTGATGAACAGATGGAGTTGATCGATTTTTGTGCAAAAACACTGGAAGATATTGTAAGTGTGCCCATTGAAACTTTCCGTAAAAGCGTTTTTTATTGTGCACTCACCCGAAACCTTCAAATTCTTGGGGCATTTGGGTATTTGAGTCTTGTGAAAGGCAAAAAATGGTTTGAACAATACATACCGTGTGCCTTGCAGTCTCTTAGGTATTATTTACAAAAAACAGATAAAAATGAACTCCCTGTATTAAAAACAATTGCAGAAACCTTAAAAAATAAAAGAGGTTCCACATGAATCGTATAAAAGTCATGATTAACGGTGTTCCTGGTAAAGTCGCCTCCGGCCTCCTCCTGAATGCGCAAAAAGATGACCGGTTTGAAGTTCTTCCCTGGTCCCTGACCGGACCGGAGATTGTTGAAACCGTATATCCAATCCATGGCATGAATGTAAATCTACTGAAACCGGACAGGCGGAACCAGATGATCGATTCCATCAAAAAGGAGCATGGGATGTTTATTTCCATAGACTACACCCATCCTTCCGCAATCCATGAGAATGCAGAATTTTATTGTTCTCAGGACCTGCCTTTTGTCATGGGAACGACCGGAGGGGATCGGGAAAAACTTCACGCTGCCGTAGAAAAATCAGGGATTCCCGCAGTCATTGCTCCCAACATGGCCAAACAGATCGTTGGGTTTCAGGCGATGATGGAATATGCAGCCAAAACATTTCCAAACCTATTCAAAGGGTATTCACTCGAACTCCATGAAAGTCATCAAAAAGGAAAAGCAGATACCAGTGGGACTGCAAAAGCAATGGTCCGGTATTTTAATGAGCTTGGCATCCCTTTTTCCAATGAAGAAATCATTCAGGAACGGGATCCTGAAAACCAGAAAAACAGATGGGGAATACCAGAGGAATACCTGTCCGGTCATGCATGGCACACATACACCTTGACATCAGCAGATCAGACTGTAAATTTTGTTTTCAAACATAATGTAAATGGAAGGGAAATTTACTCCAGCGGCACATTTGATGCCGTTGTATTTCTATCAAAGCAGATAAAAAATGGTGAACGCGGACGAGTATTCACCATGATCGATGTTCTGAAAGGGTAAAATAAAAAGCCAGACACGCTACATTTTTTCTACAAGGGAATTCAGTTTTATTCCAAATTCAAATGCCATGGAGAACAGACAAAAATTCCTTTTTCTATCTCATAGGGTTCATCTACCGGTGCAATAATCCAGGCTGATTCAGGCTTCATGGAACTTACCAGTTCATGGAATCCCCTGGAAGGTTTTGGCGCTTTTGAAAGCTTGCACTCAAAAACCCGGCACTGCCCGGCCCTCTCCAGTACCAGATCTATTTCAGCCCCATTGGAGGTACGCAGAAAAGACGGTCTCCAGCGATTATGCTGTGCTACGATATTTTCAATGACAAAGCCTTCCCAGGATGCCCCTGCTACAGGATTGGCCAGGAGAAAATCATACGTTTCAATTTCAAGCAGTGCGTGAAGAATTCCGCTGTCCCGCAAATAGACTTTTGGAGATTTGATCAATCTCTTTTTTATGTTTGTTTCAAATGGCGGCAGCAGACGAATCATATAGGTCTGTTTTAGAATGGTGAGATATTTTTTCAACGTAGGGATAGAGATATCAATTGCTGCTGCCAGTTTATGATAATTTATCGTTTGCCCATGATAATGTGCCAGGAGCATCCACAACCGTTCAATCACCGGGATTGGAATCGTAATCCCCAGGCCGGGAATATCACGCTCCATGAATGTCCGGATAAAATCGAGTCGCCAGTCAAAACTGTCTGAATTATTAACGGCAAGAACGCTTCCTGGGAATCCCCCCCGGAGCCAGAGATCAGACCATGATGATACACCTGCAATCTCTTTGAGCAGAAAGGGTGTGAGATCCATATAAGAAATACGGCCGGCAAGAGACTCGGTGGATTGCCGGATAAGATCGCGGGAGGCGGATCCTAAAATCAAAAATCTGCCGGGTCTGCGGTCTTTGTCGATTTCCGAGCGAAGCACGGAAAAAAAATCCGGCAGGAGTTGAATTTCATCCAGACAGATCAGCTTGTCGCGGTAACGGTCAAAAAAAAGTTCAGGTTCTGTGAGTTTATTCCGATCTACCCGGTCCTGCAGATCCAGATATACAGAAGGAATATTTCCAAGCAGCATTTTGGCGGTTGTTGACTTCCCGCATTGCCGGGGACCAAGAATGGCTACGGCTGGCGAACGGGCCAGTGCTCCATGCAATTCCTTTTCAATAATTCTTTTTACATATCCATGCATATCGATAACATCATTTTGTGATTTACATGGATATTATCAAGAACAGATGCCCATTGTCAACCTTTTATTCAGCAGGAAACATGTCAAATTGTTTCAAGCCAGAACCCTATTGAGCAGAATAAATCAGAGGTGCCTCTTTGGTTTTCATTCAACTGAGCCAATTTCAAAACGATTAAAAAGCGTCAC
>PNOB01000278.1 GCA_013824585.1 Desulfobacterium sp.
TTTAAGCTTTTTTCTCTCGTTTATTTCTAATCATAATCCTGATTTCATTCAATGAAATAGTTCCAAATACCAATATCCCAAGAATGAACCATATTTTCATATCATCTTTGTAATTATCGTCAGCTAATCGATTATAGATCGGATTATTTTTTGAATATACGACTTCAAGAGTACTGCCCTCTTCTACTGAATCAAATTGTTGTTTTGTAACCATTGATTTTTTTTCTGCCAAACCAAACAATACTTTCCTCGTGTATTCAATATTACGAATATTAAATGAATACGTAATATAATAATTTTTTCCATTTTTATTTTTAGTAACACTTTTCTGAATAACTGTTGCTTCTATCGTTCCTTTTGACAGAAAGATTATCAAATCAGTATAATACATACTGATTACTGTAATAGAAAAGGATAATGCCAAGAGCAACATAACAGAAGTCACAACAATCCTCATTCCGAATGGCATTTGCTGTCCTGAATTACTAATCGGATATTTATTTTTACTACCTACCAATTCTTCTTCTTTGTCATTCACCATGTGTCTCCTTTATACAAGCAAACCAATGAAAGGAAATTCGTCGAGATAAATATTAATCTGACCAAAAAACAAAATCAAATTATTATCACAGATAAAAATTGGGATCTTCGATCAATATTTTGCAGAACTTAAAATTAAAACTCTTCTCGATCAGAAAGGCAATGAAAAATCGGAAAATTTTTCCAAACGATAATTCGGATATAATTGGGACATGCTTTTATGCTTTTCTATGGAGAATTTTATGAAATCCTGGACGTTATTAGTTCCGGGGCGCAGATAGCTTAGGGCTTTCCGGGGGGTAGTTATACGGGAACTGCGGCGCTGATTTGCATCTGAAATCAGCCGGTTTCGGCTGGGTCTGGTTTATTTTTAATGGTTTCAATGCAACTCCTCCTGGTGAAGACCTGTTTTGTTGCGGAAAATACTTTCCATTTTGGTTTCTGAATTCGTTGCTTCCGGCAATTGGTTTTGTAGATCGGACAATGTGTCTTTTTGCACACCACAGGTATGCATTTTGATCCAGTTGATTATTTCGTTTACTACCAGGGGGACATTTCCGAATCCGACATGGTTTTCCGCATGCTCATGTCTTGTGAATATTCTTCCGGTAAAGGATCTGACGTTTTTCAGCTTTTGAGATTGTTTGTAAAAATGGGAGAGCGGTACAAAATGGTCATGTGTGCTGGTTATCAATAAAAAATCCTGTTTGACCAGGTGTGAAATCCGTTTCATTGAATACAATTTCAGCTTCTGCAAATATGCATACGGAGTTTTAGTACCCAGAACATACATGCCGTGTTCAATACCCCATCTGGCATAGGAATCTTTTTTCATTTTCATATCTGCAATGAAATTGATTGCTGCTTCGGCTTTTATCCACAGTAGTATTTTCAGGAGGATTTCCAAAAATTTGCCACGGCGGGAAAGAACGGTATCCAGAAAATCGTACATGACCCCCCACGCGATGACCCGCTTAACCCGCTGTTCATATATTGCCGCCCTGGGTGCGAGATAGCTTCCAAGAGATAAACCAATCAAGGTGACATCCTCTAAATTGAAAAAGTCCAGAATTACTTTGACTGGTTTCTCATATTCGTGGGTCATCCGGATGTTGTTCCGGAACAATGCTTCACCCTGACCAGGACCTTCAAACAGATACAACTCCAGTCCAGCAGCGCGGAAAAAATCGATGATCGGGATCAATTCCTCTTTTATCGCATCAAATCCCAGATGCATCACTACTACATTTCTTTCGGCTTTTTTTTCCACAGGATACACCTGCCACACCGGCAAATAGGCGTTTTCATAAGGGACGTGGAATTCTTTGATGATACTGGTTTCAAATTCGTGCTTATAGATTTCATGAATCAGGTCGACATATTGATCATAAGTGGTGTTTTTGTCCGCGTCATCTAGTGAAATATAAAAATTGGCAGCCCTGTAGTATGCAGCAGCATGCATGATTCTCTTTTCCGATGGTTTTATTCACGCCGCAGGTGGGAGAACCATCAATTCCGACAACACCCTGAACAGAGAATTCTGAATCCTGATAATCCTGAATCTGGCACGCCATCTGCGAAGCAATACGCCCATATATCCATTTTGAGTAAAGCAGCATCCATGGGACAATGATATGACGAAGTGTATACAGAACCGTTCCTTTTGCGCCGTATGCCATCATCAGCAATTGCTTGGTGACCCCGCCCCAGGCGATTTGTTCCGGGCAGGGCATCTGAACCATACCCAAATCCTGCTCAATACACTGGGTAAGGATTTCCGCAATGCAGCCTCCTCTGCATGCGCCGCCGAGATACCAGGTATTCTCATTCAGAATGCAGTGAGAAAGAAAAACAACCTTCCTTCCTTGCTCGTTTGTCTTGGATACGACAAATCAGTTTCTGGTATTTGTCATGTATGGGCTCACTGCGGTTCGATGGCCGGGTTATCTTAGGATTTCACCATGGCATGGGCAATGCCGGCCCGGGGAAATATCCGCTTGTAGCGGTTTTGATGCAGAAAATATCTTTCTTTCAAAGAAGACATGGACACATTGACGATTCGCGTAAATCCTCTGCTCGTCAGAAACGTTTCCACAGCACCCTCGTCAATACCGAAAGTGGCGGGCTCGCCTCTTTTCCGGACTGCTTTTCGAAATCGCCTGGTCTCTTTGTCTTTTGCCTGGGAGTCATCGATTACGGACTTAAAAATATAACTCATGATAATGGAACTGCCCGGACCTGAATTTTGAGTCACAAAGGCCAGGGTGTTGTCCACGGCTTCGGCCGTGAGGTAGGTAACCACTCCTTCCAAGATGAAAAAAGTTTTTTTATGGTGGCTATATCCTGTGGCGGTCAGCTTCTGATCCAGTCTTTCCCGGTCAAAGTCAATGGGAACATAGGTTACGTGTTCCGGTATGTTACCTATCGCTTTCAGGACTCTCTGGATTTTTACCTGCTGAGTGGCCGGGTGATCCACCTCAAAGACGCGCACAGGAGTGGTTGCAAGAGATTGAAACCGGTAGGCTCTGGAGTCCAGACCCGCTCCCAGGATAACAAGCTGTTCCAAACCCTCATGGATACATGCCTGCAAATGGTCATCGATGTACCGGGTGCGTGCGATGACAAACCCGGGTATGCCCGGGGCCATACGTTCGGAATACCAGATTCCCAGTTTTCTCAGAAAATCAAAGGCACCGATGAATTGATACACCGGGTGGATCAGTTTCCCAGCCAGTTCGTCGTTGCAGATGCGGTCATCTTCGGGCTGTAAAGATTCGGCTGCTCTCCATGCGGTCACGATTTCCGCTGTTCGGCTGGATCGATTTTTTTTCATGGGGACAGTTATCTCGTATGCATTCTCAATCTATTTACTTCTGGCTGCTTTTGAAAGAGCGTCCTCCACTGCTTTCAGAAGCGCCTGGCTTGCCGGTGTTGCACCGGACACGGCATCCACGTTCACCCGTTGGAGAGATATGACATTTTGGATGGTTGCAGCTGCCTCCTCACGGAAATCGTCTGATCCAATATCCACGATATCCACTTGATCGATACGATGGTTTTTGATTGCTACGGCCACGCGGTACACCAGTTCCTGGTATCGGGCTTCCCCGGGATATTTGCCGTCCGGGATCTGTTGAAGATCTATGGCTGTTTTTTCCTCCTGATCCGCCGGATACCCGACCGACTGGGCCAGAATAATCCGCTGCTCAGGCCGGAGTTGCAGACGCGCTTTCACCGCTTCCCGATCTATCAGTCCGCGAACGACGGTTGAAAGTCCTTCCGAAGCGCAATACAGATATACATTCTGGCTGATGAATCCAACAGCGGTATCGGAAAGCATATCCCGGTCCGCCGTGCTTAATGCGCTTTTCCCCATCATGCTGGTTCGACCGGCATCGATCACGAACACCAGGTTGACCGGAGCATTCTTGACAAAAGGTTGAATCAAGGAACCGGTCTCGGCCCGATGATCACCAACTGCAACCGGTTGCAGCATATGATCCGTCAGTGATCAGGGTCTGCTTTGCGCCTCCGCTTATGATCATAATCCACATCATTATCGATAAAACAACGGCTCTTTGTCATCCAATGTTTTTTTCAATCATGGTCGGTCTCCTTGAGTTGGATCATAAAAAACAGGACAATCAAAACGGGAAATGCGAATAACAGGGTTTGTTTTTTCAAAAGCACTAAGCCCTTGCTTTTTTTGAAGATGAACATATGTGAAAGTTGTTTGTGTGTCAATAATAATGCATATGTACTATTTAACGGTCTGGTTTTGGCAATAGACGGGTAATGATTACCAGCAACCCTACAACCAGTCCGCCCAGGGCGATCCAGAAAAGCCAGATGGCCTTTTCGCTGAAACGATATTTTTTTTGCCAGGAAGTCTCTCCCTGTTTGTCCAACGGCAACAGAACCGCCTGGTTTTTTTCAGCGGAAAGGAAATGATCAGCGATCAGATTAATGTCGTAATGCGGTACATAAGATGCCGGGTTGCCAAAATACAGAAAGGTATCTTCCCCGGATGAGGATTTGAACAGCAAGCGGCTCACCGGGTAGGTGAGACGGATGCTTTTGATGTTAAGGGGCGGGTTGTCGCCGTTGTCGATGGTCAGGATCAGTTTTCCTGTAACCATCTGAAAGGAAAGTGGCAGGATCAGATTTTTCTTTTTCTCGCCGATGGTACGGGACCAGATAGCCGACCCGCGTGTGACTGTTTGCGGATTACCCCGATGATCCGGTATTTCTTCGGATAGGGTAACCCGGCGTTTAAAAAAGGTGGTTCCGATCTCGCATTCTAATGCCGTCAGCGGTAGTCGTTTATAGGGCACTGTCAACTGCAATCGGCTGATGGATTGGCGCTTGGGGTCATCTGCTTTTTCCAGTTCCGGTGTGATGTTCCGTTGGGACGATGACCGCTCGATTAAATAAGGTAGTTGAAGACCGTTTTTTACCAATCGCAGGTCTTGAAGCGATGGATGAGAAAGATCAAGGATTTCCGCGTCCAGTTCCAGGCGCTGAACCCCAGGACTGCTGATTGTTATCTGTTTTTTATATTTCCATTTGGAAAGATTAATAGGAATTCCGGATTCCCCGACCTCCGGAAGGATTTCCGGCGGTTTCCAGGCCGGATTGACCGTTGGGGGTGAAAATGCGGCCGCTATTAACTCCGCTGCGGCGACGGTGGTTTTCAGATCGGTCAGGTCATACCGAGGGGCGGGGCAGTGTGAGTTTCCGCTTAAAAGATGATAAGCCGTCGGGCCGGATGATAGAAAGACGAGATAAACCGGTCGGCGGAGCCCTTGGATAGCCGTGACCGGCAAGGGTGTGCTGTCGTTGTTTTGAATGGTCAGGATCAATTCCCGGGAAGGTGCTTTTACATCCTCGGCAAAGCCGAGACAGGAAACCGGTGCCAGGTCGTTGACAGCGATTCGGTAAAGGGTGCTTTGGGCCAGCATGGTTTCATGGATCTCATTGTCCATATAGGTCCGGTATTGCAACATCACTTTCCGGGTGAAAAGTTGTTCCGGGGTTTCAATGCTCAGTTCGGCCAGGGTCAGATGTGCTCCGGGGAGTTTCAATGTCAGCCTGCTTTGGGTCGCGTTTTCCTCCCGGACGGTGA
>PNOB01000279.1 GCA_013824585.1 Desulfobacterium sp.
TTACCGTCCCACCTGTCGCCTCTGGTCAGTCCCGAGCGTGCTGTCCAACGAAGAAATATTGTTCTGAAACAGATGTTTCGAAATAATATCATCTCGAAAAAGGAATTCAAACAAGCCGAGAATGAACCGCTTCAGCTTGGAAAGCATTCTGATCATCATTTAATAGCCCCCTATTTCGTCCAGTATGTAACGAATCAACTGGAAAACATCGTTGGCGCAACCCTCCTGTATCAAGGAGGACTGATTGTAAACACCTCCCTGGATTATGAGCTTCAGCAGTCTGCCGAAACTGCTGTTCGCAACCGGCTTCAGGAGTTGGAAACTCGAATGAAAAAAAACTCAATCAAACCAGAGCCTCAGGCAGCTGTGCTCTCTCTTTCTATTCAAACCGGTGGTATTCTGTCCATGGTAGGAGGAAAAAACTTTTCCCAGAGTACTTATAACCGTGCTGTATCTGCCAAAAGACAACCTGGTTCAGCCTTTAAGCCGATTCTGTATGCCTGTGCAGTGGAGCAGGGATTTCCCCAGAACATGCTCTTACTGGATTCGCCCGTTGTTTTTTCCGGTTCCGGGGATTCTCCTCCCTGGGAACCGGAAAACTTCTCCAAGGACTACATGGGAGAAATCACATTGCGGAAAGCCCTTGCCTTTTCTAAAAATATACCTACGGTTCGGTTGATGGAAAAATTGGGTGTATCCTCTGTTTCAAAAATTGCCTCCTCCCTTGGAATTCAATCACTACTTCATCCATACCTCTCCCTTGCACTGGGTACGGCTGAAATAACACTTTTAGAACTCACGGCTGCCTATTCCGTATTCCCAAACCAGGGTAAACTGATCAAACCTTTTGCAATCGCCGAGATTCAGGATCGACATGGGAGAATGCTCTGGCGTGCAAAACCCCAGAAATCAATTGCCATGTCAAGGGTCGGTGCAGCCATCATTACCGATATGCTGAATGGAGTCATTCTGGAAGGAACCGGCCAGAAAGCAAAATCCTTGCGACAGCCTCTTGCCGGGAAAACAGGAACAACCAATCAATATAAAGATGCACTGTTTATCGGATTTTCACCATCCATCACCACCGGAGTCTGGGTCGGTCAGGATTCTTCTGTAACACTTGGAAATGAAGAAACCGGTGCAAAGGCAGCCTTGCCGATCTGGATGGATGTTATGCAAAAAGCCGAGTCAAAATCTTCAGGGCTCTCTTTTGATATTCCGGATGAAACCGTAAGGGTGAGGATTGATCCAACCAGCGGAAACCCGGTATCTGAAACCGCTCCTGATTCTGTGAATGCTTTGTTCAAAAAAGGAACTGAACCGAAAAAAATCAGATCTGTTTCCGATTAAGCCACAATTTGCCGGAAATTGAAAATAAACCAATTTTTCCAAAAGCGATTTGACACCCTCCGGCTTCTTCCCTATAGTCCATTACCTGACTTGGTTCACGCTTTTGATATCGATTCATAATCCAGTATCGGGCTAAAATAATGAGGAAACAGTTTTATGTGCTGCATAAAGAAAAAAAAGACGCAGGAAGAAAAAAGCCGGGAAATGAAAACCCGACTGATTGAAGCAACCCTGATCTGCCTTCAGGAGCGTGGATATCATGGAACCTCTATTTCAGAAATCCTGAACCGGGCCGGTGTTTCAAGGGGTGCATGGCGACATCATTACAACAACAAGAAAGAACTGGTTGCTGCAGCAGCCGAACATTTCTTAAAAGGCCCGATCGCAACAGCCCGGGAGATTGCGCCCAGCTTTAAAAATCGAGATAACCTGCTGGTTGAGGTTGTAGACTATATCTGGGAAAATTTTTATCAGGGAACATACCGCGACATCTGGCTTGAATTCAATGTTGCCTGCCGAACCGATGAGGAACTGAAACAACGTCTGAACCCGGTAATCAAACATTTTTTTGATTCTCTGGATGAACTCTGGCGGGAACATTTTTCCACGGTTGATGATGTGTCCGGAACCATCGAAACCCTCATGAACCTGACACTGTATTCCATGCGGGGCATGGCGATCCAGTCCATTGTTCTGGATGAACCGGATTATTATCGAACCCTTCGAAATCAGTGGATTAAAATATTGTCGCCGCTGGTTATGGTTCGAAAAGACACATGAAACAGGTCAACATGCTTTTGCCATTTTTTCCCCTCGTAAAGGCATCGATCTCTTTGTTTTGACCTGAAAAACAAACAAGGTTTTATTCAGAAAACATCCCTGGGTTGTTCATAAAACAAACGATTGACAAAAAAATAAAATTCTGGCTTTAATAAATAAACAAACCAATTGGTTTGTTTATTTAAGATACAACACACCATACCCAAAAACCCGAGGAGCATCGTACATGGAACGTATCGGCATTTTTAAACAAATTGTTTCAAACCCCTGTGAATATGCCCGAAACTGGAAAGAGAAAACAAGGGGAAAGGTGATCGGAAATTTTTGTTCTTACACGCCGGAAGAACTGATTACGGCTGCGGGTGCCCTTCCGTTTCGAATTTTAGGCTCTGGAGCAACGATTTCCAAAGCAAATGCATTTTTACAGGCATATAGCTGTAGCCTTGTACGTGGCGCTCTGGAAGATTCCTTGGAAGGACGCCTGAATTTTCTGGATGGAACGGTTTTTCCGCATACCTGTGACTCCATTCAGCGTTTGTCCGATATCTGGAGGATGAATACAAATTATGCATTTCATGCAGATTTGATCATGCCTGTCAAACTGGATACAGAGAGTGCAGAACAATACATGATTTCAGTCATCCGGAAATTCAGAAAAGACCTTGAAACCGGTTTTGGAATCCGGATAACCGATGAAATGCTCAAAAAAGCGATCCAGACATCCAACCAGGTTCGGGCTTCCCTTGCAAAATTATATGAAATCCGAAAAAATTCACCGGAAAAATTAAAAAGCAGCGAACTTCACACTGTTTTCAAGGCATCCATGGTTATGGATCGGAACCAGCTTGCCGATGCTCTCAGGGAACTCATCACCTTTCTTGAAGATGAAAAAATTGCGGAAACACCAAACGCAAAACGGATTGTCCTGACCGGAGGGCTGTGCAGTATGCCGGACATCTATGATGTCATTGAGTCCTCCAATGGTGCCGTGGTTTGGGATGATTTCTGCACCGGGTCAAGGTATTTTGAAGGCCAGATCAATGAAGAAGGTGATCTGGAAAAAAATATTGCCAGCCGGTATATCAGCCGGATTGTCTGTCCAGCCAAGCATTCCGGAATATATGCAAGAGGAAACTACCTCCTGGACAAGGTCAGAGAAAACCATGCAGATGGTGTAATCTTTGTCTTTTTGAAATTCTGTGACCCCCATTCCTTTGATTACCCATACATGAAAGAAATGCTTGAAAAAGAAGGCATTCCCAGCATGCTGTTTGAAATCGAAGAGCAAACCTCTTCCGGAGGCCAGCTTCAAACCAGATGTGAAGCGTTTATGGAGATGCTGTGAAAGGTTCGCCGGTTGACCCGTTTTCCGGTTGGCCGGTTGGCCGGTTGGCCGGTTGGCCGGTTGGCCGGTTGGCCAGTTTACCGGTTTATTCACTAAGGGATTAGATAGTTTTTCGGGCTAACCGGCTAACGGGCTAACGGGCCAACGGGCCAACGGGCCAACGGGTTAACGGGTTAACGGGTTAACGGGTTAACGGGTTAACGGGTTAACCGGCTAACCGGAAAACCTATACGAGGAGAAAAACCATGACATTGACGGAAAAAATAAAAGATCCGGAAAAAGAAAAAAGAAAAATCAAGTCTGATAAAAAAATGAGGGCCCTCATGACAGACTACTATATTGAGGCAAAAACCCCCAAGGCGCAAACCGGGAAAAAAATAGCCTGGATCACCAGCGGCGGACCGGTTGAGCCTCTGCAAGTCATGGATGTGATACCCGTCTATCCGGAAAACTACGGAGCCATGATCGGCGCCAGCAAAATGGGAGTTGAACTTTGTGAAAAAGCAGAACAGATGGGTTATTCCAGCGACCTCTGCTCCTATGCACGGGCGGATATTGCCAGTGCAACCGTAAACGGAGGGCCCATCGGCGGATTACCGGAACCGGACATGCTGGTCTGCTGCAACAATATCTGTGGTACGGTTTTAAAATGGTACGAGGTGCAGGCCCGTTATTATAAAGTTCCCCTGTTCATTCTGGATACCCCCATCTGCCATACAGAATACAATCCGGATATGAAGCGGTATGTAACCACACAGATTCAGGAGTATATCTCCTTTCTTGAAAAAATATGCGGCAAGCGGTTTGATTACGACCGCATGACAGAAGTGGGAAAATTATCCGTCCAGGGACAAAGACTCTGGCAGGAGATTCTGGATACCACCATGAACCGTCCGGCGCCCATGACCTGTTTTGACGCATTTTTTCACCTGGCCATGATTGTTACGTTGCGAGGAACCCAGATTGCCGTGGATTTTTACGAATCCTTGCTGGCGGAAATGAAAGACCGGATTGCTCAGGGGATTGGAATGCTGGCCCAGGAAAAATACCGCCTGGTCTGGGATAACCTTCCAGTCTGGTATCGTCTGCGATGGCTGTCCGATAAGTTTTCCGCCCATTCCGCCTGTCTGGTAGCAGACACTTACACCTCCGGATGGTGCAGTTCCATGCAATACCTGGATGAAAATGATTTTCTGGGATCTCTGGCAGAAATGTATACCCGGATTTTTCTGAACACCGGAACCGATATCATGGCAGACAACATTGTCAAAATGGTTGAAAAATATGAGGCTGACGGGGTGGTATTTCATTCCAACAGAAGTTGCAAACCCTATTCCCTTGGACAATATGACATCCAGAGAATCATCCAGGAAAAGGTCGGCATTCCTACGCTGATGATCGAGGCTGACATGTCGGATGAACGGAACTTTTCCGAAAGCCAGATCGAAACACGGATTGATGCATTTATCGAAATGCTGAAATAAACCGAATAACACCACTTTCTGATTTCATGTGGGAGCGGCTTCCAGCCGCGAAATTGGATCGTTCAAAGCATAAATATCGCGGCAAGATGCCGCTCCCACAAAAAGTTCGAGATGATATTTCTCAAAACCTGAAAGTTGTACTACTAAATAGAAAGGGGTTTTTATGATAACAGCAGGTATCGATGTCGGTTCCATCAGCGCCAAGGCCGCCATCATACAGGACAATAAACTCCTGGGAGCATGTGTTATTCTGACCGGATACAACTCCCGGAATGCAGGCCGGCAGGTTTTTGACCAGATCCTGTCGGAACTGGATCTTGTTGCTTCCCAGATAGACAAAATCATTGCAACCGGTTATGGCCGAAACAGCATTGAATTCGCCGATAAAGCGGTCACGGAAATTACCTGCCATGCAGCCGGGGCCAATTTTTTAAATCCGGAAATCCGCTCCATTATCGATATCGGAGGCCAGGACAGCAAAGCCATTGTGATCAATGAAAAAGGAAAAGTTCAGGATTTTTCCATGAATGACAAGTGTGCTGCCGGAACCGGGAGGTTTCTGGAAGTCATGGCTCGCGCCCTGGAAGTTGACCTGGATGCATTTGGTGAATTATCGCTTCAGGCAGATAACGTCGCTTCGATCAGCAGT
>PNOB01000280.1 GCA_013824585.1 Desulfobacterium sp.
CAGGAGAGATTGGAAGATTGATGACAATATAATACGATTGAAAAGACGCCAAAGAACTGATACGGAATCAGCATTGTCTTTTAACAATCGTTTTAAGTGATTGAGGAGTGACATGGCTGCTGAGAAAATCATGCTGAACGCCAAACTTCGTTTTTCAGGATCCAATAATACGATCGAGCGCACACGGTTGTATCCTCTGATGGACAAAATCCGGCAGATGCGTCTGACCACCGTTGTGGCAGGGGCGGGATACGGCAAAACCACGCTGGTCCATCAGACGGCAAAACATTTTGGTCTGCCCGTGGTCTGGTATCGCCTGGACCCCTATGACGATGAACTGGTGACGTTCCTTTACTATCTGATTGCCGCTTTAAGAAACCGGTTCCCGGCACTGGGTAATAAAACCCTGGATGAAATAGCCAGAATCGACGATTTGAATGCAGCGTATAAACCAGTTATGGCCGTGTTGTTGAGCGAGATGGAGGAGTATATCCGCGGCGATCTCCTCATCGTTCTTGATGATTATCATACCATTGCGGATGCAGATGCAATCCGCAACCCCCTCGCTTTCTTCATCGACAATATCCCCTCCCATATCCATGTTGTCATTATCAGCAGAACAATGCCGAATCTGGAGCTTTCCTTGTATCGCGCACGAAGAGAAATGATGGACATCACGGAAACAGACCTTTGCTTTTCGGCCGACGAAATAGAACAGTTCTATCTGGAGATTTTCAACCTGCCCCTGAAAAAAACAACGCTGCAGACACTTCATCGCAAGACTGCCGGCTGGGTCTCGTCGCTCATCCTTTTCTACCATGCCTTAAGTGGAAGAACACCGGCGGAGATCGAAGCCCTCCTCGTCGAACTGAAAGGCTCTAGTCGGCTTGTCTCCACCTATCTTGAAGAAAATGTTTACAACCTCCTGTCCGACGATATCAAACAATTTCTCGTCAAAACCTCCATATTCTCCCGCATCAATGTAAAGCTCTGCGATCAACTCCTGGGTATTAACAATTCCAGAGAGATACTTGACGATCTCGAACGAAAACATCTTTTTACTTTCTGCCTGGATGGAGAAGGACAAGCGTATTGCTATCATCATCTTTTCCAGGATTTTTTGCAAAGCAGACTTCAAATGGAGTTGAAAAAGCCGGAGATCACAGCGCTTCACCGACAGAGCGCCCGGTTGTTTGAAGCCATGCAAAATGATGAAGAGGCCTTGCGGCATTATCTGGCAGGCGATCAAGTGGATGCTGCCTGTCTGCTACTGAGCAAACTGTCCACCATTCTGTGGAGTTACGGCACACAAAGTATAAGCACCTATCTAAAAAAAATGGCCGGCACATATACGGCTGACGATCCATGGATCTTTTATCTGCAAGCCGTGTGCTTTGATTTTTCGGGGCGCCATTCGGAATCCACTCAACTGTTTGAAAAGGCCCATTCCCTCTTTGTGGCACAAGGATCACAGATCGGCGCGGAATTGTGCATGGGGGCTTTGGGACATAATTATTGCTATTCCGGCAATATCCAAAAGGCGGAAACCATCCTCAACGCGCTTATCCGGCAGGTGCAGGGCAACCCGGAACTCGTCGTTGCAAGCCTGTGCTCTCTGATACAGATCTCCGTTCAAAAGGCGGAACTGAATCCTGTGGACGAATATTTCGAACGCGCCCTGGCGCTGTCCCTGGAGATCCCGGACCAAAGAAGACGAGCCAGCCACCGTTCCTTCATCTATTTTATAAAGGGCGTTAGTTTGATATATTCAGGGAAGTTTAAAGAAGCCATAACCATAGCGCGCTATGTGAAGGAAGAGATTGAGCCGTATGGTCTGTTGGCACAATTTGCGCAATATTGTACGCTGATATCCACTTCCTCCTTTTATCTGGGAAATTTTTCAAAAGGGTATGAAACAGCGGAAAAAGGCCTGATGATGTTAAAAGAAAGAAGACTGGAACATCATCTCGATTACGCCTGCCACGATTATGCATGGCTCCTTTTTTCATTTGCCCTCAATTCCTTTGGTACCGGAAAAATGACGGACATCATGAACCATTTCGAGGATAGTCTGCGGCTTTTCCGCCAATCCAATCACCCCACGGGACAAGCCATTATTTATACGACATATTTTTGGATGAACATCCTATCAGGAGATATCAAAGCAGCGGATGATAATCTGCGCTTATGCAAAAATGCCATTGAGGGACGCGGATTGATCAGCGAAGAGGGGCGGCTTGCATGCTGCCTTGCCCTGTCCGCAATGGAAAAGGGGGATTTGGAAGCCGTGCCCAGGCATCTGAAAGAGGCTGAAAAAAAACTGAGATACTGCGAGTTTGAGACAGCTCGAATCTCCATCCTGTATGCCCGCTATTATACGCTTATCAACAATACCTCTGCTGCCTTGGAAAAAACCTTAAAAGGTCTTAAACTCGCAGCAGAAAATCAATATGACTTCTGGATCAAGATGGAATTCCACTGGATCGTTCCCTTGCTGGCGGAGATCTATTCGCAGGGCCGAATGAAATCTTATCTGGAGGATATCTTCAAACAGGCCGGAGAAGCTGCCAGGGCCGAATTGATCCGGCTGAACAACACCCAAAACAAGAATATCTCACGGGCTGTATCCGCTCTTCTGCCCAAACTACCATCCCTTCCTGCACCGGGACTGCGCATCTACTGTTTCGGTAAATTCAGAATTTTCAAGGGCGAAACGGAAATCTCCTTCGATAGGTGGAAGAGCAATAAAAAAGCGCTGATGCTGTTGAAATATCTGCTTATCAACCGTCACCGGGGATTCAAGCCCAAAGATGTGCTGATGGAAATCCTTTGGCCTGACCAGGACAATACGAAAACAGTCAACCGATTGCACGTAGCTCTGACCGCCCTCAGAAAAATACTGGAGCCGGAACTGGTCAAAGGAATGAAATCCAGCTACATTCTGAACAGCGATGATTCCTACATGCTCACTCTGGGGGATGACGGATTCTGCGACATCGACCTTTTTTTAAAAACTTTGAAACTCGCCGAACGCCACAAGCCTCATTCGGAAAACGCCATTACGCATTATTCAAACGCAGAATCCCTGTACAAAGGGGAACTTTTTGAAGAAGATCCTTATATGGAATGGTGCTCACCGGAACGTGACGATTACAGAAAAAAATACCAACATCTGCTGAAGAAGATCATCGCATACTACGAAGGAACCAATGATTTGGAAAAATGTATCCAATATGCCAACATCTATCTTGCCCACGATAAGTATGCGGAAGAGATCTACCAGGCACTGATGTCCTACTATTCATCCATGGGAAACATGGCCATGGTCGCCCTGATTTTCGAGAAATGCAAGGAGAATATCGTTGACGATCTGGACTGCCCGTTAAGTAAAAAAACTGAAAAACTATATAAAGACGCCATATTGGCATAGGCCACTGCATTAAATCCCCAACCGACGAATACCTCCCAACCCATAGAAAATTGCCTGAAATTCCATTTCATTCCTGTCTTTCCTTGACAATATCCAAAATCCCTGTTTTGAAAACAGGATGGATCAACAAATACCAATTACAAAGGAAAACCGATTATGCTTCTGAGCCATCTTTTTAATCCCATTCAGATCGGGAATATGATTGTGAAAAACAGACTGCTGATGTCTGCCATGAGCATCAACTTTGGTGTGGATGAAAATTGTCTGGTTACGGACCAGTTGAGCGAGTATTTTGTCGAACGGGCAAAAGGCGGTGTTGGAATGATGCTTGTGGGAGGCGGAAGTGTTCATCCGGGCGGACAGGAGCTTCCAGACCTCCCGCAGATGTATACGGATGATTGCATTCCTTCCCTGAAAAAGATGGTGCAGAAGATCAAGCCGTATGATACCCGGTTTGGCGTTCAACTCATGCATGGAGGCCGCCAGTCTTATCTTCCGGAAAAAGTGGCGCCTTCCGCCATACCAGCACCGGCTGTTGTCAAAGGGGAGGTGCGGGCTCTTGAAATCCATGAAATCAAGGCCCTGGTTTCCTGTTTCGGGGATGCGGCAAGAAGGTGCAGGGATGCCGGCTTTGATTTTATTGAGATCCATGGTGCCCACGGGTATCTGATCAACCAGTTTCTTGCTCCCAACTCCAATGTCCGGACCGATGAATACGGGGGCTCTTTTGAAAACCGTACCCGGTTCCTGTTTGAGATCATTGAAGACATTCAGAAGAAAACCGGGACGGATTTTCCCATCGGCATCCGGATCAATGGGAATGACTACATTGAAAACGGATGGGATCTGCCAAGCACGGTTCGTCTGGCACCGCTGCTTGAAGAAGCCGGGGTTGCCTATATCCATGTTTCAGGCGGTGTATATGGATCAACCGAACTGACCATTCCTTCCATGTATACCAGGCAAGGGTGCTTTGTGCATCTTGCCGCTGAAGTGAAAAAGCATGTGAAGATTCCGGTCGTTACCGTTGGCAGGATCAAAGATCCGAATCATGCAAACGATATCCTGAAACAGGGAAAGGCTGATATTATATCCCTGGGAAGATCTTTGCTTGCTGATCCGCAGTATCCCAATAAAGCCAGGCAGGGCCGTTTTTCGGAAATACGGCCCTGTATCGCCTGCTGTCTGGGATGCATCCATGCGGTTCTTGCCAAGGAGCCTGGGTCTTGTGTTGTCAATCCGGATGTAGGAAGGGAATATAAAATCAAGGATGAAAAAAAATCGGATACGGTTAAACGCGTGATTATTGCCGGTGCCGGACCTGCGGGGCTGGCGGCTGCCCGTGTTTTCAAACAAAGGGGGCATGAGGTTGTTGTATGCGAGAAGAAATTGGATTCCGGCGGATTGCTGTTCCTTGCGGCAAGAGCACCTGGCCGCAATGAGCTGGGGGATATCCTGCGGTTTTATCAGAATGAGATTCAACGGCTCAAGATTGACATCCGGTACAACACGGAGCTTAGCCTGGAACTGATCCGGGAAGTAAAACCAGATATGGTTGTGCTTGCAACCGGGTCCATGCCGGAGATGCCATTGATCAAAGGGCTTTTTCAGACCCGCATGGAGCTTCTGACCTGTGTGGATGTCATGGACGGAAAGATGGTTCCCGGTAAAAAGGTTATTGTTCTGGGTGGTGGAATGACCGGTCTGATTACAGCCGATTTTCTGGCAACGCAGGGCAAAGAGGTTGTTGTTCTGAACCGGAAAAAAAGTTTTGCCGAGGAGATGTCAAGCAATGATCGGTTTTATCTGCGGGAGAGACTGAAAGCCGGAAGAGTCACACTGTTTAAAAATGTCCGTATTCAATCGTTTTCTGCAGACGGAGTCCTTTTCACGGTGAATGATGAGGAGGTTGAACTGCATGATTATGACATGGTGGTCATATCGGAAAAGCATGATGCTATCCGGGATGCCAAAAAACTGGAAAAGAAGGCCAATATTCCATTTCATTTTATCGGGGATGCAAAAACCCCCCGGCACCTGATGTACTGCATCAGCGAAGCAGAAGAGATCGCACGGTCTGTTTGAAGATCGGCCAACCAGCCATATCAATGTAGGGGCAATCCCTTGTGGTTGCCCTTCTTGATTTAAAACCCTTC
>PNOB01000281.1 GCA_013824585.1 Desulfobacterium sp.
ATATATTTTGGGTGTAGACATTTACCTGAATGACATTCTTCAAGAAAAGATTTTGACTCAAAATAGAGCATTCTAAGCATCTTGATTCGTTTATATATACTGTTCTCTTCCATCTTGCATATGTTTTCGCAAATAGTGCCATTAAAAAATATTATTTTTGACGCGTAATTATCGCTCATGCCAAAGCAATCTGATGATTTCATCTGAGATAAAAAATTAATCACATGTCGATGAGAGGCTATTTTTTTTTCCAGCTTATGCCTTACACCACGCCCTATTTCGTTATATGAGTAATTATAAAACGGTCTTCCATCTAAATATATTCTATTGGCTCGCGTAAGTGCGCTCAGACCAAACACGAAATCCTCATGGTAGCCGATCTGAGTGTTAAACAGGATATTGTGAGTTGATAACAAATCTTTTTTATAGACAAATCGCCCCACGCTTGCCGTAACAGGAAAGATGCTGCCTGGTCCACCCAACATATCAATGATAAATTCCTTATGAATTTGTTCTGGACTGCCAAATACATAGTCATGTTTTCGAAGATCACAAACAGCTTTACCATTAATACAATAACCAGAAACACCAATATCAGCATCTTTTTCTTGCATCTTGGCAACTAGCTCCCCATACATCTTGTCGTCAACGCTATCATCCGCATCCACAAATGCAATATATTGCCCTTGGGAAATCCGGAGCCCGCTATTTCTTGCAGAACTAACACCGCCATTCTCTTGGTGGACAACCACAAGGCGATGATCAGTTTGTGATATTTCCTGGGCAATTGACAATCCATTATCTTGTGAACCATCATCCACAAGTATGATTTCAAAATCCTTAAGGGATTGCTTCAACAGGCAGTTTATAGTGCAGCGTAAACTTGATGCGGCATTATAAAATGGGACTATTATACTAATTAACATTTGTAATTACTCATCTCTTTAGTAAGATCAATTCTCAGAAAGTTCTGTTTGAGTATCTTTACGCGTTTCTGTATATGCGCTTAAAATAGCTATTGTACAATATGTTATGCCCCAGCTTTCCTTAAACATCCAATTAATAAGGCCGAAGAAAAATAGCGCCACAATAATCCTTCCATCCACCGCCTTATTTGCGTTTATCAATGCGACTCGCATTACCATTATAACGCTTATCCCTATAACGATAATCAACAAACCAAAACCAATTATTCCTTGTCCAGCAATTACTTCTAAGTAATAATTGTGTACACGATGCATCTTAATGTTGGGCCCTTGGTTAACTGCAGTTGATCTTGGAAGAATATAACAAGTGCCAACACCCACAAATGGACTCGACTTCCATCTTTTGTAGGCGAAAGCATAGGCCGTCGATCTGCCTGAAGTTAATTCGGAAAGGTTTTTACTTTCACTTTGTTCAATGCGCTGTTTGATTAGCCGAGAGAGATAATCCTCAAAATGTGGTAACATAATAATACTTACCGACATTAATAGCATGATGGACATTACCCAAGAAAAAAGACGCTTGGAGATATAGGGGTACATGAAATAGAGTAGGGTCAGAAAAGTGGCCAAAAACCGTGTACGAGAGTTTCCTAAGATAAGGCCGGCACATGCAAGCACACCAAAAACAATCAACAAGCTAAAATTCATTTCTCGACGGACAAAAAGATAGCCCAAACAGAGTAAGAGCAAGCCTGACTCCCAAAAAACCGGAGGCGTTTCCAGTATCCGCATAAGATGCAGGTCGTAAAGAGCATGACCTGATAGCAGAAAAAAAGTTGACGCAATGATAAGTAAGAGGTGCACCAGTATGAGCAAGTGTGCAGTTGAAGATATAAATTTCTGAATATCGTCGCGGCTACGAAGCACAGCAGGCAGTAAAAGAAGTGTTGCAAGAATTTGCAGCCCACGGTGGTAATTGGGACTCTTCGTGAATGTGATTGGTGGTCCATAAGTGGCTGTATATAGAAGTGGGGCCAGAAATGCCCATATTACAATTAATGCGGACAATACAATGACAATGCGGTACCGAAATGTAAAAAAAGCCTTAAATATTTGCTTCATATATTTGATAAAAAGGAACAGTATTAGCGGATAGGCGGGATATAACGTAATGAAAGGATTCCATGCCGCTGCCCAGATAACTGTGGGGTAAAAGCACATCAAGGCAATTGCCATAAATGGCCGAAATTGAGCAATTACTATAAATAATAAGCTCAAAGCAAACCAACCCCATGCTGAGTTGCTTAGGGTGACATAATCAACATAATTGGCAATGCTTAGTTCCACTGAAGGCGCCTTCCAATAATCCATAGGCAGGACACATTAGCTGGTATCACAATATACAGCTCAGCCCGTATCTGCCCAAAATAAAATGCGGCTTTGTCATCAAAAAGCAGCACTTCACGCATAACTGCTATGGTCTTTATGCCAGCCAGATTCCGTCCCACCTGTTGTGAATTCTCCACTCCAAACACCAACGCACTTAAGGTTACAACAAAAATACCCATCTGGCCGTGATGCCTTAGAAAACTTTTTTTGGCCTGCAGGGGACGGTTTTTCATGGTATAGATAACAATATTGCTATCCTGCAGGTACTTCAACATTAAAAAGTCTCCCGGTGCTGCTCCTTCGACTGCTTTCGCTCTGACATAAAGTCACTGAAACCTTCTGGACCATCAAACCATTCATCCCAAGATTGGACCTCCAGCGTAATGATCTGCTTATTGCCAATCACAGTGTTTTCAACATGCTTCACAGATTCCGAAAAGGCAACTTCCTTGGGCGGACGAACAGCCTGACTCCGGTTGCTCATAAAAATAATAGTTTTGACACAAGCCATAACGATTCCTCTATAAAAGAATTTATTAATTTTGAAAAATTGATAGCGTTTCCTTTAAACACCTCAGTATTGTTTGAACTCAATCCTGCGGTGTCTTTTTGGGATAAAACCGTTGAGGGCGAATTTAAATTTCGGATTTTTTTCAGCCCGGGTTAAATTCTGCCGCTTTCCGGCATAGGTCAGGGCATCCAGAACAACTACCTGGTCTTCGGGATATTTTTCCAGCCAGTAGTAGACGAAATTTGTGCCGAGATATATTGGCTCTGCCGTCTGCCATGATTAGCCTCAGTTGTTTATGATTTTTTCAACTGGGGGCTGTGTTTTGTGTTTTAAAAACCAGCCATAGGTTTCCCTGCCCCGGTTTCCAGGGAGATTTTTGCCTGCCAGCCCAGTTTTTCAAGCCGGGAGACATCCAGAAGCTTCAAAGGGGTACCGTTGGGTTTGGACGTATCAAATTCGAGATTTCCCTCAAAGCCGGTTATTTTTTTGACCAGCAGGGCCAGTTCCTTTATGGTGCAGTCTCTGCCGGTTCCGACATTGGCAAAACAGGGTGCCGGGCAGTTTGTGAAGTGGGTGTCTACTACGGTATCCGGCAGGGACATGATATGGACCGAGGCGTCCGCCATGTCATCCACATGGAGAAGTTCCCTTCGCGGGAAGCCGGTTCCCCAGACCACAACTTTTTCAGCATTGCTGACCCGGGCCTCGTGAAATTTACGGATCAAGGCCGGCAGGACGTGGGAGGTTTCAAGATCGAAATTATCATTGGGGCCATATAGATTGGTCGGCATGATGGCCAGAAAACGGGTGCCGTGTTGACGGTTGTAAGCTTCACACATTTTGATGCCCGCTATTTTGGCAATGGCATAGGGCTCATTGGTGGGTTCAAGCGGACCGGTCAGGAGATGATCTTCCTTCATGGGCTGGGGCGTATGCTTCGGGTAAATGCAGGACGAACCGAGGGGCAGCAGCCGTTTGGTCTTGTTTTCATGGCTTGCATGAATAATCTGGGTCTGAACCAATAGGTTGTCATGGATAAATCCATCATAACTGTTCCATTTTTTAGCTTTACGTTTCCAATGCGGGGGTCTTTGATGTGACCCGATCATATAGATGGTATAGACAAAATCCGGAGATCTTAAGATATTCTTCAAAAACCTGTTCTATTTTAGGCTGCCGGAAAAGGGAGAAAAAACTGCTGGGCCGGGCATAGCGGCTGCCCCGGAAGATCAGTTGGTATCTTTCGTCCTGGAAAACCGTTTTTGAAATCAGGCTGATCCGCCTCATGTGATACGGCGAACTGACAAACAGGGCAGAGGCGTATCCTGCATCATCCATCATTTTTTTTGCTTCTATTATCTCAATATGGGTGTTTTCATAGTAATTCGGGTATTGGCTTCAGTCCGGTTTGGCCGGTAGACGAAGTTCGGTGTCTTCCGTTTTGGGGTTGACACCGGTGAGGATGGTGTTCCGGGCCGGGATCAAAATCCGGGCTGCATAACCTTCTTCCAGGAGTTGAAAGGCTTTTTTTTTCGCTCGGTGTAATCCGGGCCGACGAATAGGACAACGACATCTGAAGATGCCGGCGGCTCAGTATAATTCAGCCAGGCTGCCGCTGCCGTGTACAAAATCACAAGACCATCCATCAGGAACGCGACGGGCAGAAAATATTTTTTTATTTTAACTCCTTTTTCAGCGGTAGGTCATTCTGACAAGCGTGGTTTTTCAGGACTGCCTTGGCCTAGGTACCGTCACAACTGGATATTCAGCTGCTGATTCAATCAGCTCTTGTGTAATTTCACGAGTTATCATTTGTCATAGGATACCGTTTTTTTGTGAAAATCTCAAGTCAGACTTTAGATTTTCACAGAATGCGGAGTGAACAATTCCACAATAAAATCAGGGGAGGGGTTTCGCCCAATCTTCGACTTCCAATTTTTCAATCCGGGTAAACTCTCTCAGGTTATGAGTGACCACAACAAGTTGATTGGCAAGGCCGATAGATGCGAGCTGGGTGTCTCTTTCACTGATTACGTTGCCGCTCTTTTCGAGGTTCGAACGGATAACGGAATATTCCCTTGCTGCAGCCTCATCAAAAGGATACAGAGCGATTACCGACAGGATTTGTTTTATGTTTATGGTTTTTTCTTTTTTTCTTACCGGAGATTTTTCGATTCCGTATAATATTTCAGCCAGGGTAATGGTTGAAAGAGACAAATCGGAAGGGGAATGGCTCTAAGACTGAAGGCCTGCACCGGAAGTGGCGCAGGTGCCATGAAGTCTTCATCCGCAGTAAACAGCTCCCAAAAGCCTTCGGGCCATTGTTCGGCTTCCATCGGCTCAAGGATGACCTTGTTTCCTTTTTTTCTTATTTTTACTTCTGACCCTTTAAAGCGGAACTCTTTGGGTATTCGAACAGCCTGGGAGCGTCCGTTTTGAAAAATTTTGGCGATCAATTCCATCATTCCCCCTTTGGTTGCCAGTATATGATGTATATCAATATATACCATTTCTGTTTGAAAGCAAATCGAAAATTCAGGGGCGGAAGCTCCAGCAGCCGTGATAACCTGAAATCGGTTTATGCTGTTTCGGATTCTGCTGTTATCAGTTCCGTAATCCTTTCCGCTGCCTTGCCATCCCATAGTTTCGGCTTTTGTCCGATTTTCCACTTGCCAGCCATTATTCTTTTAAATGCATTTAAAATCGCATCTCTGGATGTTCCAACCAGTTCGTTTGTCCCTTCTGATATGGTAA
>PNOB01000282.1 GCA_013824585.1 Desulfobacterium sp.
ACCAGAATAAATTCAGGCTTCTCTTTTTGAATCAAATCCTTATCAACAGTTGTATTCAAGCGCACCGGAATGTTATATTTGAGAATCATGGCCCGGTAATACCGGATAAACTCCCAGATCTCATTTTTATGGGGAGGGGCTCCGGCAATATAAAGCTGACCACCGATATCATCACTTTTTTCATAAATCGTAACCCGGTGCCCTGCCATGGCTGCGGTTACAGCTGCCTCCAGTCCGGCTGCACCCGCACCGATCACCATGACCTTTTTGGGCTGGGCGGATTTTTCAATTTTTCTTTCCCCCTCATACCCGGCCATTGGATTGCCGGTACAGAAAACAGGCTTGCCGCTGAAAATCTCATCTGTGCATCCCTGAGAACAGGCAACGCAAGGACGGATCTCTTCTTTTTTTCCTTGAAACGCTTTCTTCGGCCAGTAGGGATCAGCGATCAGAACACGCCCCAGGCTGACCATATCCGCACTTCCGTCTTGCAGAATTTTTTCCGCAACATCCGGATCGGAAATCCGATTGGATGCTGCAACCGGTACAGATACCACTCTCTTGATATTGGAAGCCAGATAAGAAAATCCGGATCGCGGAAGATCCATGGGAAGCTGCGGAACCTTGGTTTCATGCCACCCTCCGGTCACATTAATGAGATCAACTCCAGCCTTTTCATACACGCTGGCAATGGCGGGTGTCTCTGCATCCGTATTGCTGCCTGGAACAAAATCATTTCCTGCCATCCGGATCGTAAGCGGATAATCCGCTCCCAGCTTTTCCCGCAATCTTTCAATCAGTTCCCTTGGAAACCGCATTCGATTCTCAAAATTTCCCCCATATTGATCGGTGCGCTGATTACGCAGCGGAGAAATAAATTGGGTAATGAGATAACCACCCGAGCCGATGATTTCAACACCGGAAAATCCAGCTTCTTTTGCCCGAAGGGCGGCCTGGATAAATGCGGTCTGTACCTGATCAATATCTTCAAGCGTCATCTCCCTGGGCATTGCCTTTGAATATTTTGAAAAAATCGGTGACGGTGCGATGGGCTCCTTCCCATCAATTATAAAAGGATGTGAATAAGCACCTGCATGAAAAAGCTGAACCCAGGGAGCCGCACCCTGCTCCTTGATGAGGGATGTCAATCTGCTAAATGAAGGAATCGCTTCGTCTTCTGCCAGGGAAAGGACAATGATTCCGGAACCGATAAAGTCAACTCCCACGGGTCCCACAGTCACAATCCCGGCACCTCCCCGGGCCTTTTCCTGAAAAAAATGATAATATCGATCGTTCAGCTTTCGATCATAGGAATAGAGAACTCCGAGAGCCGGATATATGATTCGATTCCTGACCTCCAGTGAATTGATTGTAATTGGACTCGATAAATACGGATACATTGGTTTTCCTTTCACAAACCTATCAAAATGACGCTGTTTGACATCCTGTTGGACTTTCCCCTCTTCTTTCTTTACATCAGCTTGGAAATAATCTCCTTCATAATTTCCGTTGTTCCGCCTCCAATAGACAAGATCCGGTTGTCCCGATACAACCTTTCCACAAGATATCCACGCATATATCCATAACCGCCGAAAAGTTGAACCGCATCGTATGTGACCTTGTCACTGATACTGCATGCAAAATTCTTTGCCATGGAGATCTCTTTCACCTGATTCAAACCTGCCTGAATTTTTGAGGCAACCCGATAGGTAAACTCACGGCTGACCTCAACAAGTGTCGCCATGTCCACAAGCTTATGACGAGTTACCTGAAATCCGGACAATGGTTTTCCAAAAGCATGTCTTTCCTTTGTATATTTCAACGCTTCTTCAAGAGCCATCTGTGCAGTCATGTTGGCCATAACACAAAGCTGAAGCCGTTCCATCTGAAAATTTTCCATGATTGTATAAAAACCCATGTTTTCTTCACCGATCAGATTTTCAGCAGGAACCCGGCAATTGTCCAAAAAAATCTCAGCTGTATCCGATGCCCACCAACCTGTTTTCTTCAACTTTTTTCCAACCGAATACCCTGGTGTGTCCGACTCGATTACCAAAAAACTGATCCCGTGTGCGCCCTTCCCGCCGGTTCGCACTGCACAGGTAAGCTGGTCTGCCCTGACACCGCTTGTAATGAATGTCTTGCTCCCATTCACGATATAATCGTTACCATCACGAACCGCCGTGGTTTGAATGTTTGCAACATCAGACCCGCCTCCAGGTTCTGTGATTCCCAAGGCAGCTATTTTTTTACCGGCAATGACCGGCTTCACAAACCTTTCCTTCTGTTCAGCTGTGCCTTTCTTGACAATCGGAGGCAATGCAATGCCGAGAGAACCAAGTCCGGCAGCAAACCCTCCGGAACCGGATCTCATCATCTCTTCATTGAGAATGATCGCATCAAAAATATCTCCGGATGCTCCTCCTACCTCTTCTGGAAAACCAATGCCCAAAAAGCCCAGTTCTCCGGCCATCCCATATAACTCTTTTGGGAATTCACCTGCTTCTTCCCAATCGTCAATATTCGGAACAACCTCCTTCCGGATCCAATCCCTCACAGCACTCCGCAACAAATTATGTTCCTTGGTGAAATATTCCTGATATACCTTTTCCGATTGTTTATTGGAATTCATTTCAGTCCCTCTTGCTTTCTTTATCCTGAGTTTAAAACACCCGCACCCCTGGGGCGGGCCCATCCTCCGGTGGTCCGGCAAAGGCCTGGGCAATTTTCATCCATTGCATTGCAATTTGCCCTGTTATCTCCAATTTCGTATCTGCTGTATTCCGTCTTTGAGTTACGACCAGACAAAAATCTTCCGCTGTACCCTTCACAATCTCATCTGTTTCTTCCGGATTCCACGACCAGATATCGCCGGAAGGACTGGTCAATATCACCTTTACCTTTTTTGCAGGGAGCTCCATCCCCCTATTTTTAAAGGTCCATCCAAAGGTCGATACGCCGATATGCGCAATATGCTTCAACCGGCCAGTGCCTGAACGGCTCACCTTCAAAGCATCCACAATATCCTGGCCATGTGCCCATGTCTCCATCAAACGGGCCGTGGCAGACGATCTTGCACTCATGGTCGGCCCATACCAGGGAAGACGATCTTTGGGGTCCAGTTTCTGATATTCGGCAATAAGCTGATTCCGATTCGATCTCCACCATTCAAGCAGATCCTTCGCAGAAAGCCGTCCTCCAACCGAATTCACCTTTGCGTGCATATCGTCAAAACTGGTAAAACCTTCCAGCATCTTCTCCATATGTTTGGCAAACTGTTCCGGACTGGTTGCAGAAAGGCTTGCGGCCTCATCGTAATATGCAATATGGCTGATCTCATCCTTGATGGTCCACCCGTAAAAGGGAGTGACTTTCTCCCATTCTGAATCGCTGAGTCCAGAAACAATGGAGTCAAGCAACTCATATTCATCATAAAGATCCTTACAAATATCTTTCATCAGTTTTCTCCAGATTAAAAACCTTCCAGTTTGGACAAAATGTCACTCATCACTTCACTGGCACCACCACCAATGGAGATCAATTTGGAATCCCGATAGTAGCGGGATATCAACATCTCATTCATGAATCCCATACCACCAAACATCTGGAGACATCCACCAGCCATTTCATCCAGAAGATTGCCGCTGAACAGCTTGCCCATGGATATTTCTCTGGAAACATCCTGACCAGCCATTTTCATCCGTACAATATGATAGGTAAGCTGTTTGAGACACTCGATCTCTGTCAACCATTTTACCAGCCGGTGCCGGAGGACCTGTTTTGTAATCAAGGGTTTGCCAAAAACGATTCGGCCTCTTAAGTATTTAACGGTTTCTTCTATCATATCTTTTGCCCCGATATATGTCATGGGCATACAGGCAAAACGCTCATGCTGAAACTGCTGCATCTGCTGAATAAATCCTTCCCCTTCAATGCCGATCAGATTTTCCGCTGGAATTTTCATGTTGTCAAAGTACAGCTCTGCCGTATCACTACTTCTCATCCCAAGCTTGTCCAACTTTTTACTTACCTGGAAACCCGGCAGCTTTGTCGGTACAACAAAAAGGCTGAAGGAATGATATCCGGGATTATCGCTGGTCCGTGCAAGAAGGGTCAAAAAATCAGCCTGAGTACCATTGGTGATGAAGGTCTTGGAACCGTTTAAAATATAATGATTCCCGTTTTTCGTCGCTGTAGTTCTTATGGCGGCGACATCAGAACCCGCATCCGGTTCTGTTACGGCAATCGCTGCAACCATGTCCCCTTTTATGGCTGGTTTCATGTATTTTTCTTTCAGATACTCACTCCCGAATTCATTAATTGCCGGTGTTGCCATATTGGTCTGCACCGCAATTGCCATGGGTATTCCTCCGCACCGGATATGCCCGATTTCCTCCAGAAGCACCAGTTCATACCAGTAATCAAGGCCTTCCCCACCGTATTTTTCATCATAACGCATTCCCAGAAAGCCAAGGTCTCCCATTTTTTTAAAAATTTCATGCAGCGGAGCGATTCCCTTCTCCTCCCACTCATCAACATAGGGATTGATTTCCTTGTTCACAAAATCACGTATCGCTTTCCGCACCATTTCATGCTCTTTGGTAAAATAAATTTCACTTCCCATTACGGCCTCCTGTATGACTGAAATATTTTTTGATAATAATTTTTTTTCCCTGATAATGTCCTATCGAACAAGGATCGACTCCGGCATTTCAACAATCCTTGCCCGCAGATATTCTCCTAATGTTTTGGCCTGAGGATCAGATCGGAATGATGCAGCCACGCCGTCACCCAGTACTCCCCTGATATAAAAATTCACTGCAAGTAGATTCGGCATTTCATATCGCTCAATATCATATGATTTCATATCTGTAAGGAGTTCTTTCAGTTTTTCTGTGGTTAAAAATTGTTTTAAAAATGCATATCCCTCTGGTGATTTTGCCCAGACACCCAGATTGGCATTCCCCCCTTTGTCACCGGATCGGGTAGCAAAGGCTCTTCCAAGAGGTGCCTTCACCATTCTGCTATCCGGGAATCCGGGTATATTCACCTTTTGGGACTCAACCAAAGGACGATCGACAGGAATCTCTGCCCGATCGATTATCGTTTCCTTCTGATCCATATGTACCTTCTGTGTGATATGAGACATTGAAACCAGTGCTGGCCAGTGCATGATGGAAGGCGTCCCCTTTCCAGGAGGCGCTGTTGCCGTGAATCCCGGGATATTGGCAAGGGCCAGCTCTACGATCTTGGATGAAAACTTGTCTATCTTCTTGGAATTCGGATCCAGTGCAGAAACCTTGAGGTAAGCAAACGCTTCTTCATTGGTCTTTGGATCATTTTTATCGGAACGTGTCAGATTGACCTCAAATTTTTCGTACTCTCCTCTCCCGCCGATACTTTCAACCAGGGCATCTTCAAAAATTTTCGCCTTTTTTTCAATATCCAGACCGGTTAAAACAATGGTCATGGAATTTCGATAACCGCTCAGGTTATTGATACACACCTTGGCT